>JBOGEU010000597.1:0-6017 GCA_050741995.1 Acidimicrobiia bacterium
CCTCGACCTTGCTTCGCTCGGTCGGTCCCCCCTTGATAAGGGGGGACAACGCCTATTTGCGGCGCCAGATCTGGCGCTGAGCCATCTGGGCCAGGGCCGAGGACCGGCCGTGGCGACGGCCGAGGGCGTAGGCGAGGGCGACTCCGGAGCCGGCAATGGTTCCCGAGACGCTGAGTGCGATGGCACGCTTCGTCTTGCGGGCGAAGATCACCACCGGCCATCCCCGCTCGTGGGCGATCGTGTCCAGCTCGGAGTCGGGGTTCACCGCCACCGGGTGGCCCACCGCCTCCATCATGGGGAGGTCCGATATCGAGTCGGAGTAGGCGTAGCTCCGCTCCAGGTCATAACCGCGATCGGCGGCGATCTTCTCCATCGCCTCCACCTTTCCCGCCCCGTATACGAAAGGGCCGTCGAGCTCACCGGTGTAATGGCCCGCCGCCACTTTTCCCTTGGTCCCGATGGCGCCGGTCATCCCCAGGGAGCGGGCGAGAGGCTCCACGATCTCGTGCGGGGCGGCCGACACGATCCAGGTGTCGCGCCCGGCGTCATGGTGCATCTTGATCAGCTTGCGCGACTCGGGCCGCACCCTGGCCACCAGCTTGGGCAGCACGGCCGTGCTCACCATCTCGAGGGCGGCAACGGATGCGCCGGCGATCCTGGTCAGGAAATCGCCCTTGATGTCATCGGAGGCGTCGCCCTTGTCGCCGAGGATCTTGAAGCTGATCGCGGAGATCACCCAGCGACCGATGTCGGGATTGCTGGCCAGGCCCTGGCGCCAGGCCTCGACCCCGAGCGGGAAGGCCGAGGCTCCGGAGATCAACGTCCTGTCGAGATCGAAGAAGGCGGCCGAATTCGCCATGTCATCAGGATATGCCCAGAGCGGCCCAAGGCAATCCCTCGGCGGCGTCGACCAGTCCGGCCAGGCCGGAGAGGTCGGTAGGCGGTTTCGACGACCATGGGATGGTGGCGACGTGCGCCCCGTAGCGCGAGGAGAACTCCTCACGCGTGTCGCGCTGGATGACGGCCTCGGCGCTCCACCGGGCCAGATTCTGCTCCAGCACGGCCGAGGTGCCGGGCGGTGCGGCGGCGCCGGCCCAGGCATCGGGAAGTATCCGGTTGAACACCACGGCCGCCGGGCTGGAGGCTATGCCCGGCAGCTCCCGGTAGAACCTGATCGCCTCGCGGACCGGGGCCGGCTCAGAGGTGGTGACCACGAAGATCGCCGACGATCGGAGGACTTGCTCGATATCCCGGCCCCGCCGGGCGACGCCGTCGTATGTCGTGCGGAGATCGAGCAGGAACTCCGCCACACGCTCGAGCAGGTCGGAGCCGAGGATGGCGTCCGCGATCCGCAGCACCGGTCGGGCGGCCAGGTTGAAAAAGGCCCGTCTCCCCGGCAACGGCCCTCCGGTGATCCAACGCAGCAGTCGGCCGCCCACCAGGTCTGCCATCTGGGCCGGGGCGGTGAAGAAGTCGATTCCACCTCCGGCGGGTGGGGTGTCGACGACCACCAGGTCCCACGCCATCGCCTGGACGAACGTGGCGGCCTGGTCGGCGGCGGCGTAGGACTGTGACGCCGGGAAATGCTCCGAAGCCGCCTTGAAGAACTCGTTGTCGGCCAGCCGGGTGGCGACGTCGGGCTCGGCATGCCGCATCGCCACCGCCCGCCAAGAGGCCGAGGCATCGAGCATCGCCGCCCAGAGATCGGGCTCGTCGGCATGAGGTTGTGGCTCGTTCCCCAGCACCTCCACGCCCAGGGCGGCGGCTAGGCGGCGGGCGGGGTCGACGGTGACGACCAGTGTGCGCAGCCCGGAGCGGGCCGCCTTCACCCCGATCGCGGCGGCGACCGTTGTCTTGCCGACACCACCGGCGCCGGTCACGAGCAGGGTCTTGGTCATTTGATCGTCTCGAACTCGTCCGCCATGCGGGCCGCCACCTCACCCGGGGTGAATAGCCCGTGCATGTAGGGGAGCGTGTGATCTGGTGGGAGCTCTCGAAGCCACAATTGCTGTTCCCGCCAGAGCGATCGATGCAACTCGGCCGCCTCCCCGACCGGGCCCGGAGGAGTTTCGGGATCGGTCAGCTGGTCGAGCACCCGATTGGCGATCAAGGTCGGCGGGGCCACCACGTCTTCTTTCTGCAGCCAACGCAACGTGTCCTCGGTCTCGGTGACCGGAAGCTCTTCGGGGAGGGTCAGCAGCAGCAGCTCGGTCAGGACCGGGTCACGCAGTGTTTCCTGCATCACCTCGGCCTGGATGCGAATCCGCCCGGTAGGGACCAGCTCGGAGATGGTGACCGGGGCCCTGAGAAACGACCCGATCTGCCCGGTGGGAGGGGCGTCGGCGATGACGAGGTCCCACCGGTCTTCCCGCACCTCCCAGATCGCCTTCCCGATGGTGATGATCTCCCGGATACCGGGGGCGGTGGTGGCGAGGGCATCGAAGGCCCGGGCCAGGGGACCGAATCTGGTGATCCCCTTGATGTTGAGCTGAATCGACAGGTACTCCAGCAGGGCGTCGGCTCTCACCATCTTCATCGCGTGCAGGCCCGGTCGCACCTCCCGGGGCTCGAACTCGAAGGGGCCGGAGCCGAAATGGGCCGACAGCCCATCCGACGAGTCCATCTGTATCGCCAAGACCCTCAGCCCCCGGCGTTGGGCGAGGAGGGAGAGCCCCGCAGTGACCGCGGACTTGCCTGCCCCTCCTTTTCCCGACACCAGGACGAGACGCTTGTCCAGCACGAGCCGTGGCTCAGCCAGGGCCGCCGAGGGGGATGCGGAGCACGAGCTTGCCGTCCTCGACGCTCCACTCGGCGCTGCCGATCAACGCGAAATCGGTGTAGTCGGTTTGCGCCTGCTCCACGAAACGCATCCGCTCCTCTCCGGCAACCGGTGGCAGCGGGCGATCCTTGACCACGGCGGCGCGCTCCCGGTAACGCTGAATCATCGCGTCGACATCGAATTGGGCCATGGGGGGACGTTATACGTCTACGTTCTACGTTTTGCGCGTCGCTGCTTCGCGGCGGCGTTGCGCATTGCGCTCGGAGGCGAGGCGCTCCAATTCGACCTCGCTGTAGTCGACATAGGTCATCGCGTCGGCGATGAGGTGGTGACCCGCCACCTCGCTTATCGCCCGGTGCATCTCGTGGGCCACCCAGCGGTAGGCGGGATGCCCGGCGGCCTGGCTGCGCAACTCGATGAGGTGGAACGCCTGACGGGGGTTCATCTCCATCACGAATCTGACGTTGTATGCGAAGGGGACGACATATTGAGCCACCTCGGCCCCGAGGTCGTCGCGGAGGTCCTCGTAGAAGGCGCCCGACTCGTCCATGAGCGACCGCCACCGGCCGGCCATGCCCAGTTCCTCCAACTCGTCAGGAACGTCGTAGCCGAGCCGGGTGGAGAACCGCTGCCACTCGAGGGTCATAAGGCGATGGCGCTGCAGGTCGCGGAAGGCACCGATGTCGCAGGTGACGTCGAAGCGGTAGGTGGTCCGCTCCATGGCCCGTCCCGGCTTGTGACGGCGATTCGCCCGGTCGCCCACCAAAGCGGCGATCAGCTCTGCCCTTTTGCCGGGGGTCATCGCCCGGGCCAGATCGAGCAACTCGTCGTCCGGCAACTCGGACACGGCGTAGAGGGCGGCGGCCGCGATCTTCACCTCGGCGTCGGAGTCCCAGTCAGTCAATGTGACCGACGGCCCTGAATCGGTGGGGCCCGGCAGGTCTCGGGCGTGGGCTTCGAGATCGGTGCGGACCTGCTCGAGGTAATGCGACCAGCGTGTCCCGCGATCGTCGAGATCGACCCTGGTCAGGAACGAGGGGATGATCTTGCGCAGCTCGCCGAGCATCATCGACCCGTAGTCCCTCACCTCGCTCAGGGTGCTGGCCTGCATCCTTACCAGGGCCATCTCGTAGGCCTGGCCGGTGCCGTAGATGCCGACATTCGACAGGGTGGATGCCGGGAGCAGCCCTCGGACGGCATCGCATGCCTTGGCCCGGATGGTGGAGGTCCACACCATCTTCGAGTCGTCCTCGCCTCTCGGGTGCATCTCCTCGTAGTGGGTGGTCATCCGCGACACCATGTCCGAGTAGGTGTCGAACACGCGCTCCATGTGCCCCAGGTATCGCTCGGCGTGACGTGAGGCGGCGATCTCGTCCGGCACGAAGAATCGATGTCGGTCGCCGAGCCGGGCGTCATATCGTATGTATCGGGTCGACTGCTCCAGATATGCGGCGAGACGCCCCCATTCCAGGACCTTGGTGAGCAGGTTCGACGCCTGCTCGCAAGCGAGGTGGGCGCCACCGAGCTGCGCCACCGAGTCGTCCCCGTAGTCGAAGAAGATTCGCTGGTAGAGCTGCTCCGCCCTTCGGGTCGCCACCAAAGGATCGTCGACGGCAAGGACGATGGAATCGATGCCCGACTCATCGACGAACTCATCGAGGAAGAGCCGTCGCAGCGACTTGGCGGAGCGGGAGTAACGGGCGAAGAGTGCGCCCTTGACCACCTCGGGGAGGTTGATCAGGCCGAACACCGGAAGGTCGGTGTTGGTGAAGAACCTGCGAAGGATCGCCTGTTCTTCGCCGCTGAACTCTTCCTGGTGATAGAACGGCACGGGTCGGCGATTGTATCCCTGGAACGTCGCGGAGTCCGGTTACCGTTTTGTCGTTGTGGCCGTGTTCCTGATCCGCCTCGGAGTCGTTGTCCTCTCGGCAACGGCCATCGGCATCGCCCTGGTCCCGATTCTCGTCCTGATCGACCTGCTCGACGGTGGGACAGGATGGGGCCTGTGCCCCGACGGCCTCCTGGCGTGCGCCAACCCGTATACCACCGCAGCCGAGTTCGGGCTGATCCTCGCCTTTGGCCTCTTCCTTTCGGTGCTCGGGATCCGGATTCTGATGAAGCTGGCACGCCGGCTCCGGAGCGATGACTATCAGGTGACTCAGTGAGCGGGGGATACCGCCTCGGCACCGATCGATGCCGGGTCCTGCTGCTTGGTGACCACGATGAAGATGGCAACCAGGATGAGTAGCGCTCCCCCCCAGCCGGCTGCGCTCAACCGCTCGCCGAGGACGATCCAGGCGGTGGCGACGGCAAAGGCAGGTTCGGCGGCGAGGACCACCGCAGCCGTGCTCGGCCCTACCACCGTCTGAGCCCAGATCTGGAGGACGAAGCACCCGGCGCTCGCCCCGAGGCCGGTGAGCAGCAGCGCACCCCACACCGACGGGTCGGGGATGTTCTGCACCTCGAGCAGCACGGAGAGGGCGAAAGCCAGGACCGAGGTCACAGCAAGCTGGACCGCGGTGAATGGGACCACCGGATGATGACGGGCGAAACGGGACAGCGCCACGATGTGCAATGCGAACGAGACGGCGCACCCGAGAGTGAGCAGGTCACCCGGTTCGAGCGAGAACCCGTCGGTGTCGGTGAGGAGGACCAACCCGACGAAAGAGAGAGCAGCGGCTCCCACGCTCCACCAACTCGGAGCCCTCCTTGCGAACAACGAGGCGAGGACCGGGGTGACCACCACATAGAGGCCTGTGATCAACGCCGAGTTGCTGGCACTCGTCTGGGCCAGGCCCGTGGTCTGGAGGGCGTAGCCGGCAAACAGGGCGGCACCTGAGATCGAGCCATGGACCCAGATCAGCTTGCCCCTGGGGACCGCGAACACGGCCAGCAGGAGCGCCCCGAGCAGGAATCGCCAGGCGACGAAGGAGATCGGCGGGATTCGCTCCACAGCCGACTTCACCACGACAAAGGTGGCTCCGAAGAGGAAGGATGCTGCGAGCAGGGCGAGGATGGCCTTGCTGCGGTCGGTCCGGAACATTGAGGTGGGCAGAGTAGGTCTGCAGCTCGCTTCCTTTCGATACCAATACAGTGCCGTCCATGCCTCTGGCCAGAGCCGATGGATCGATCCCAACCCGCGTCGAGAAGGGCAAGGCGCGCGCGGTGCTCAACCGGTTGACCAGGCGGTACCCGACGATCGGGACCGCCCTCGACTACGAGTCTCCCTATCACCTCC
>JBOGEU010000598.1:0-1700 GCA_050741995.1 Acidimicrobiia bacterium
TCGCGGTGAGCGCCGCCCTCGAGGGCGGGCCGGCATGGCTGGGGCCGGCTCTCAACTTCGGGGTCACTGTGTTCCTGGCCTCGGCGAGCACCCTGGCCAGCCTTCGCTATCGGCTGTTCGAGATCGACCGGCTCATCAGCCGCACCGTCACCTACGCCATCGTCGCCGGGGTCCTGGCCGCGGTCTACGGGCTCGGGGCGGTCTGGCTTCCCACCCAGGTGGTTGGCCAGCAGACACCGCTGTTCGTGGCCGGTTCGACTCTCGCCGCCGCCGCCCTCTTCAACCCTCTGCGAAGAACCGTGATGAGATGGGTCGACCGGCGATTCCACCGCTCGCGCTACGACCCGGAGCAGATCGCCGACGAGTTCGCCACCAAGTTGAGAGATCAGGTGGACACCGAGCAGTTGGCCGCGGATTGGGCGGGCGTGGTGACCGGGACATTGCAGCCATCAGCGGTCGGAGTGTGGGTACGCGAGGACTCCGTCAATTGATTCTCCTCCCAGCGCAGTAGGTGGAATGCGCCGTTTGGCCGACGACGCCCGTCGGCTCCGGCCGTACGTTCGGCACATGGAGCCGCTCGTCACGAAATTGGCCCGTCCCGGAGCCGGTGTCACCCCTAGAGTGCCCGCTCGGATTCCTCGATTATGCGGACAAGTTCTGTCCGCATGGCTGCCTACCGTTGAGGGTCGGGAAAACTTGCAGAAGAAGCGATGAGTTCCGCTCGGGGGCGGCGTCTATACCCCGTGGAGGATCCGCATGAGCCAGGAAGAGAGAGATGCGCATGACGAACGTGATTGAAGCCTCGGGGCTGGTCAAGCGTTACAAGAACGTGACCGCCCTCGACGGCCTGGACCTCCAAGTGGAGGAAGGCAGCGTCCTCGGCTTGCTCGGCCCCAACGGCGCGGGCAAGACGACCGCGGTGTCGATCCTGTCCACCTTGCTCGAGCCGGACGAGGGCACCGCCGTCGTCGCCGGCGCCAACGTCAGGACCGAGCCCAAGACGGTGCGCCGGCTGATCGGTCTTTCCGGGCAGTACGCCGCGGTGGACGAGCATCTGACCGGGTTCGAGAACCTGGACATGATCGGCCGGCTCTATCACCTGGGGCGTGGACCGTCGAGAGCCCGAGCCCGCGAGCTGCTGGAGAGATTCGACCTCAGCGACGCCGGCGACCGGCCGGTGAAGACCTATTCGGGTGGTATGCGTCGTCGGCTGGACCTGGCCGGCGCCCTGGTCGCCGAGCCGCCAGTGTTGTTCCTCGACGAGCCTTCGTCGGGTCTCGACCCCCGGAGCCGGGTGGATCTATGGGACGTGATACGTGAGCTCGTCGGGAAGGGGACCACCCTCCTGCTGACCACGCAATACCTGGAGGAGGCCGACCAACTCGCCGACGACATCGTGGTCATCGACCATGGTCATGAGATCGCCCACGGGACCGCCGACCAGCTCAAGACCCAGGTCGGTGGCGAAAGGATCGAGATCACGGTCACCGAGCTCCAACACGTGACGACTGCCCACGAGATACTCGCCAGGTTTGCCGTCGGCGACATCCACGTCGACCAGAAGAGCAGGGGGCTCACCGCCCCGATCAGCGGAGGAGCGACGATCCTCACCCAGGCTCTTCGCGACTTCGATGCGGGCGGAGTGGCGATCCAGGACGTCGGCCTTCGCCGACCCACCCTCGACGACGTGTTCCTCTCTC
>JBOGEU010000599.1:0-2433 GCA_050741995.1 Acidimicrobiia bacterium
GTCAGGCCCAGGATTTCGGAAGCCCGCTTCACGCGTGCTTCGATCTCCGCCTTCGGTGCGCGCCTGAGCTTCAGCGAGAAGCCCATATTCTGCGCGACGGTCATGTGGGGGTAGAGGGCGTAGTTCTGGAAGACCATGGCGATGTCGCGGTCCTTGGGAGCGACGTCGTTGACGACTTTGTCCCCGATCGACATCGTGCCCTCGGTGATGTCCTCGAGACCGGCGATCATACGCAGCACCGTGGATTTCCCGCACCCGGAAGGGCCGACGAGCACCAGGAACTCGCCATCGTGGATCTCGAGGTCGAGGCTCCCCACAGCTCTCGTGCCGTCTTCGTAGACCTTCCCGAGGCCTTCCATCGTGATGCTCGCCATTCCGCTTCTCCCTTGTTCCTTGCCGCTGAGCACTGAAACTAGCAACAAAGCGCGATTGTGGTCGGACGAACTCAGCCGTGGCTGAGGACCACCCCCTCGAAGGGCCCGAGCCTGATGCTGTCGCTCGCCCGCTCCGATCGCACAGGATCGGCGGTGGAGAAGACGACGGTGCAGCCACCGACCGATGGCGCCGCCTCCTCCTCGCCGAAGTTGAGCGCCACCGTCATCGTCTCGTCGTCCGACTCGCGCCGGTAGACCAAGACCTGATCGGTGGAGGCGGGATGGGTCAGAAACGACCCTCGGCGCAGGGCAGTGGACCCTCGTCGCAGGTCGAGCAGCCTCCGATACAGGTTGAGGAGCGAGCCGGGGTCCGCCAACTCGGTCTCAACGTTGCGCTCCACGTGTCCCTCACCGATGGGGAGCCACGGCTCGGCGTTGCCCTCGGTGAATCCGGCATTCGGGCCCGAGGACCATGGCATCGGGGTCCGGGCACCGTCACGACTCAGGTAGTCGACACTGTGACCCCACGGGTCGCGGCGATCACGGGCGCCGATGGTGGCCTCGACCATCCCCAACTCGTCCCCGTAGTAGAGGAAGGGTGTGCCGCGAAGGGTGAGGAGGAGGAGGGCGGCGATTCCGGTGTAGTGCTCACCAAGACGGGAGGCGACCCTCATCTCGTCGTGATTGCCCAATGTCCAGTTGGTCCAGCCCCCGACCGGGACGTTCCACAGCACGCTCTCCACGACGGCCCTGACCGAAGGCACGTTCCACTCGGCGGCCATCAGGTGGAAGTTGAACGGCATGTGGAGTTGGTCGAATGCCTCCCCGTAATACGACGCCCACTCGGGCAGGTCGAAGATGTGGATCTCACCCACGCTGACCGCATCCTGGGGGTAGGTGTCGAGGACCTTGCGAAAGGCGCGGTGGGCCTCATGCACGTCGGGGTGCCCGAAATCGTAGAGGTGCAGGAAGGCGTCGTACTCCCCCATGTCCTTGTAGGGGCGTGGGTAGTCAGGTGGCGCCGGAGGGTTGTCCCGCTCGTGGGGGTCCTTCATCATCTGGTGGGCGGCGTCGACCCGGAACCCGTCCACCCCCCGCTCCAGCCAGAAGCGGGCAACGTCGAGCATGGCCTCGACCAGCTCCGGGTTCCGCCAATTGAGGTCCGGCTGGTTGGAGAGGAAGGTATGGCGGTAGTACTGGCCGGTGCCTTCGTCGAAAGTCCATGCCGGGCCGCTGAACACACTGACCCAGTTGGTAGGCGGCGAGCCGTCGGGCCGGGGATCGCGCCAGACATACCAATCACGCTTCGGGTCGTCCCTCGAGGACCTCGAGCCCAGGAACCAGGGATGGAGGTCCGAGGTGTGGTTCATCACGTAGTCGACGATCACTCGAAGGTCTTGCCGGTGCGCCTCATCGATCAGCCGCTCGGCCGTGGCCAGATCGCCGAACAGGGGATCGACATCGGTGTGGTCCGAGATGTCGTAGCCCCAGTCGCGCATCGGGCTCCTGAAGAACGGTGACAGCCACAGGGCATCGACGCCGAGGACGTCACGCAGGTATCCCAATCTGGAGATGATCCCCCCGAGATCGCCGTACCCGTCCCCATCGGAGTCGGCGAAGCTCAGCGGATAGACCTGATAGAAGACCGCATCTTTCCACCAGGAGCGGCCCGACCCACCGTTCCAAGTCATCCCTCTCAGACTAGGTCCGGATCGGCTCAGCACCAGGGAAAGTGGCACGCATCTGCAGCATGTGGATATGGTTGGCTTGTTTGGTGGGACGGCCACGGCCGCTCTCGCTCAAATCCAAACGGAGGAGACAATATGAAACAATTGAGCAGGCTCCTGGCCTTGCTTGCAGTGCTTGCACTGGTGATCGCCGCCTGTGGCGGCGGTGACGAAGAAGGTGGAGCTACCACCACCGGAGGGAGCGACGGGACCGCCGAAGGTGGCGGGGACGCCGCCGACGCCGAGTTCACCTTGTTCGGATCCCCGACCGGGGTGGAAGGTGACGCCCTGACCGGCTTCCTCGATGTCTACAACGAGGCGACCGGATCCAA
>JBOGEU010000600.1:0-4908 GCA_050741995.1 Acidimicrobiia bacterium
CCTCTTGGTGGAAGGGCCTGCCGACGGCTGGGGACAGGTGATACTGCCCGTGCGGCCCAATGGGTCCGTGGGCTGGGTCGAGGTCGACGAGGCCATGCTGTCCGTGGTCGACGGCAAGGTGGTCGTCGACCTGTCGGAGCGAAGGCTGAGCTACTACGACGGAGGCGATGTGGTGCTGACCACCACGGTTGCCGTGGGCAGTGCCGGCAACCCGACCCCGGTTGGGTCGTTCTTCGTCACTGACAACGTGACACTGGCCGACCCCGACAGCCCCTGGGGCCCCCATGCCCTTGGATTGTCCGCCCGTTCCGAGACGATCACCGAATACAACGGCGGAGACGGGATCATCGGCATCCATGGGACGAACCGGCCCGATTCCATCGGAGAAGCCGCTTCGCTCGGCTGCGTCCGGGTCCCGAACGAGGTCATGACCCGGTTGCACGAGTTGGTGCCTCTGGGGACCCCCGTGGAGATAAGGGCCTGAATCGGCCGTCGTCAGGGCTCGAGCACCATCACGCCGTTGGACAACACGGTGACCCCCCGCTCTTTGGCCTCGGCGGTCACCGTCAGATGATCTCCCTCCTCCCAGATCCTCGTCACCAGGGTCTCGCCCGGGAAGAAGACGTCTGAGAATCGGGCCCGGAACGAGGCCACATCCTCGGGCCCGGCCGCCACCGCACGGTCGACGACGGCCTTCCCCACGATCCCGTAGGTGCAGAGCCCGTGCAGGATCGGCTTGTCGAATCCGGCGAAGGCGGCAAACCCGGGATCCACGTGCAGCGGGTTCCTGTCACCGGAGGCCATCCGGTAGAGCAGGGCCTGTTGGGGAAGCGTGACCGACTCCACCACGTGATCCGGGTCACGCTCCGGCACATGGTCGGTTGTGGCCGGACCGCTGTCGCCACCGAAGCCGCCCTCGCCGCGGATGTAGATACGGGCCCGATTGGTGAAGAGTGGGCGCCCGGTCTCCTCCCGCACCGACACGATCTCGAGCACCGCCAGGGCGCCCTTCCCCTTGTCGAACACATCGGTGACCCGCCCGGTCTGGGTCACCGTGCCCCGGGTCGGGATCGTCTCGTGAATCACCACCTCGTGCTCACCGTGGAGGATCATCGCCGGGTTGACGTCGAACCCGGGGGCGATTCCCACGCTCATCATCGTCCGGAACTGCGGGATTGTGGCGTAAGTCGGCATTACGTGGAGATCGCCCTCGTAGACGTAGCGCAGCTCATCGGGATCGGTCGGTGGGTCTCCGGCCCCGATGCCGAGGTGATAGAGGATGACGTCCTCGTCATCCCAGGAGAAGGTGTCGCCGGCCAGTTTCGCGCCGACCGCGGCGGCCAGGTCGATCGGCACTGCTCAGCCGGCTGCGAGCTCGGCGAGGATCGCCAACTCGTCGTTGTTGTTCCCCGGGACCGCGAATTCGGTGATGTCCCTCACTTCCACCAGGTGCTCTGAGAGCTCCTCGACGCTGGGGACCACTCCCTGGCCGGCGAACCACCCGGTGTTGGTCCCGATGAAGACCCGGGCGTACCTGCCCCCGCCGACACTGAATATCTCGTGGGTGAATTGGCTCTGCTCCGAGCAGAGGTAGACCACCATCGGCATCACCTGCACGGGGTCGAACATCTCGGCGAAGGGTCCCAAGATGTCCTCTGTCATCCGGGTGCGGGCAGTGGGGGCCACGGCGTTGGACTTGATGTCGTACTTGGCGCCCTCGATGGCGAGGACATTGGAGAGGCCGACCAGACCGGCCTTGGCCGCCCCGTAATTGGCCTGCCCGAAATTGCCGAACAGCCCCGAGGCCGAGCTGGTGTGGACGAATCGCCCGTATCCCCGCTCCTTCATCACCTTGAACGCCGGATGCGACACGAAGAATGCGCCCTTGAGATGGACGTCGAGCACCGCTTCCACCTCGTCGAGGGTCATGTTGGCGAACGACTTGTCCCTGAGGATGCCGGCGTTGTTGATCACGATGTCCACCGAGCCAAAGGTGTCGAGGGCGGTCTCGACGATGGCGCCGCCCCCTCGACGGGTGGCGACCGACTCGTAGCTGGCCACAGCCTCGCCCCCGGCCGCCTTGATCTCGTCGACGACGACATCGGCCGCTCCCTGCGACGAGCCGCTCCCGTCCACCGCACCGCCCAGGTCGTTCACCACGACCCTGGCGCCTCGTCGCGACAGCTCGAGGGCGTATTCCTTGCCCAGGCCGCCCCCGGCCCCGGTGACGATGGCAACGCGACCGTCGAACGTGATCGGCTCACTCAATTGACTCGTCCTTTCACTCACAGGCCCAACGAGCGCCCGATGATCTCCTTCATGATCTCGGTGGTCCCACCGTAGATGGTCTGCACCCTGGCATCGCGATATGCCCTGGCGATGGGGTACTCCTCCATGTAGCCCCAGCCTCCGAAGAGCTGAAGACATCGATCGATGACCTCCTTCTCGAGCTCGGTGACCCACCACTTGGCCTTGGCTGCCTCGTCGGCGCTCAGCTCTGCCCGGTTCAGGGTCATGATCTGGCGATCGACATAGCTCCGTGCGACGTCGAGCTCGGTCCTCATCTCGGCCATCAGGTGCTTGACGGTCTGAAAGCTCCCGATCGGCTGACCGAATGCCTGCCGCTCCTTGACGTACTCCAGGGTCCAGCCGAAAGCAGTCTCGGCATGGGCGATCGACGCCGCGGCGAGACCCAGCCGCTCCTGTGGGAGGTTCTCCATCAGGTAGGCAAAACCCTCCCCTTCCTCGCCGAGGCGATTCGACACCGGGACCCTGACCTCGTCGAAGAACAACTCGGCCGTGTCCTGGGCATGAAGCCCGATCTTCTCCAGGTTCCGGCCGCGGGTGAAGCCCTCCATGCCGTCTTCGATGACGAGAAGGCTCATCCCGCTGTGCCTCTCGCCTGGATCGGTCTTCACCGCCGTGATCACCAGATCGGAGTTGATGCCGTTGGTGATGAATGTCTTCGACCCGTTGACCACGTAGACGTCGCCATCGCGGATGGCGGTGGTCTTTATCCCGGCCAGGTCCGAGCCGGCGCCGGGCTCGGTCATCGCGATGGCGGACATCAGCTCACCAGAGGCGAGACCGGGCAGCCATCGCTCCCGTTGCTCCTCGTCGGTGAGCTTCAGGAAGTAGGGCAGGCAGACGTCGTTGTGCAGGGTGATGCACATCCCCGATGCCATCGCGTCGGCCGCGATCAGCTCCTCACCGATGACGACATTGAACCGGAAGTCGTCGATTCCACCCCCGCCATGCTCCTCCGGTATCGCCGTCCCGAGCAGCCCGGCCCGCCCCGCCTTGCGGAACATCTCCTTGTCGACCTTTCCCGCGGCCTCCCATTTGGCCACGTAGGGGGCGACCTCTCGGTCGACGAACTCCCGCGCCGACGACCGGAAGAGCTCGTGATCCGGTTCGAATATGTCCCTCTGCATGTGCCCCCGTCGCCGGGTCAGATCCCGGCGTACAGCTTCTCGATGTCGTCCGCGTGCTTCTCCAGGACCACCTTGCGCTTCAGCTTCAGCGAAGGAGTCACCTCGCCCGAGTCGGGGGTCCACTCGTCGGGGACGATGATCCATTTCTTGACCTGCTCCACGGACGAGACCCCGGAGTTTGCTTCCTCGATCGCCAGCTCCACTTCGGCCTTCACCTCGGGAAGTGTGGAGAAGCCGGCCGGATCGTGATACTCGAGACCATGGGCCGCCGCCCAGGCCGGGGCCTCTTCGTGGTCGAGGGCGATCACCATCGAGAGGAACTTTCGGCCATCACCGACCATGCACGCCTTCGAGATCAGCGGGTGATTGCCGAGGATGGTCTCCATCTTGGCCGGGGCGATGTTCTTGCCACCGGCGGTGATGATGATCTCCTTCTTGCGGCCAATGATCCAGACGTAGCCATCGTCGTCGATTCGTGCCAAATCGCCCGAGTGCAGCCAACCTTGGGAGTCGAAGCTCTCGGCGGTGTCTTCCGGGAGCTTGTAGTAACCGTCGGTGATCACCCCGCCTCGCATCAGCAACTCGTCGTCCTCGGCAAGCTCCAGCTCGACCCCGGGCAGGGCCTTGCCCACGGATCCGATCCGGAAGGCCCCGTGGATGTTGGTGGTAGCCGGGCCGGTGGTCTCTGACATCCCGTACAGCTCGAAGAGCGGGATGCCGAGAGTCTGGAAGAACAGGACCAGATCGGGGTTGATCGGCGCCGCGGCGGTGATGGCGACCTCAACCTGGTCCATGCCCAGCTGCTCCCGAACCTTGGAGAGGACGATGGAGTCGAGCACACCAGCCAGCATCGGCCCTGACTTCCCCTCCTGCTCGGCCAGCACCCGCCTCCGGTTGGCAGCAAGCGCCCTGTCGAGCAAGGCCTTCTTGATCCCATGCATCTCGTCGAAACGGGCGGTGAGCCTGGAGTGGAACTTCTCATAGACCCGGGGCACCCCGACGAACACCGTGGGCCTCGCCTCCTGGATGTACTCGAGGACCCCGGCGAGGTTGGGGCAGTACCAGACCTGTCCCGCCAGGTAGGTGGCCAGGTAATGGGTGGCGAGCCGCTCGGCGATGTGGGCCAGTGGCAGATAGGAGACCATGCGGGGGCCGAGGTCGAGGTCGGCCGCCCGGCGTAGGCACTCGGCGGTCCAGACCACGTTGCGATGGCTGACCATGACCCCCTTTGGGGCCCCGGTGGTGCCAGAGGTGTAGATCAGGGTGGCCAGGGTGCCGGGTGCGATCGCCTCCGCCGACCTCTTCACCGTGTCAGGGTCCGACGCCAGCCGTTTCCTGCCACGTGCCATGAGATCGTCCCAGCTCAACACCCATTCCGCCGTGTCGTAGTTCTCGGCGCCCGACATCAGCACCACGTGGCGGAGGTTGGGAAGCTGCGATCGGATCTCCTCCCACCGCTTCATGAACTCCAGGT
>JBOGEU010000601.1:0-1054 GCA_050741995.1 Acidimicrobiia bacterium
TCTCTCCCATGGCCGGGAAGTCGGCAAAGCTCGGCGTCGACTGGAAGGCCAGCCGGATCCGATCCTGGCCGGATGGAAGCAACCGGAACCCGTCGTCGTCCCGGTCGGTCAGCTCGATCTGGTCCAAGAGCCGATTGGCTTCGGCGGGGTCATGAGTGGCCCACTTCGTGCGCCACTCGTCGCCTGGGAAGAACTTGTTGTCGGGCGCCGGTGCGACCGAGCCGGGCGTCCCGGTCCCGAGTAACAGCGCCTCGTTGATCTGGTCGCGGTCGATGCCCATGGAGATCGCCCGGCGGAAGGCGACGTTCCGGAAGAGCTCGCCGATCTCGGGGTCCTCCTCGTACCCGAGGTTGACCACGATCCCGATGCCGATCTGCTGGGGGCCGAGGTGGACCCGGTACCCGCCTCGCTCCTGGTTCTCGATAAGCACCGGGATCTTGCCGACCTCGAACACGAGATCCTGGAAGTCGTACTCCCCCGCGGCCGCGCGCAACGCGACCACCTCGGTGTCCGCGGCGGGTGTGTGCTGCAGCGTGCCGATGTAGGGAAGCTGGTTCCCCTCGGTGTCGACCCAGATGCTGTACGGGTTGCGCTCGAGGACGTGAGAGGTCGGGTCGTTCGCCGGTACGGTCACCTTCCATGGCGCGACCACCGGCAGGTCCGTATCCAGCTGCCAGTCGTTGTGATGGAGGAAGAAGGGGACCCAGCCTTCGAACCGGGCTTCGGCGGCCATCCGATCGACCTCGGCCTGCCCAACGTATTTCGGGTGGAACTGCTGCAGGTAATGCTTCGGCGCGTACCCGCCTCGTCCCCGCTGACCGCAGAAGTACGGCCCACCGAGGTCGCTGAGAGCGCTCGCGAGCCGCTCGACGAGGAGCGAGTTGGCCACGGGCGAGACGTAGCGCACCGTGTACTGGTCGACCTTCTCGATGACGACGTCCTTGCCACCGATCTGGAGGTCGGGGCTCTGGCCCGGATGCAACTCGTCGTTGTTGTAGATGTCCTCGTACCAGAAGAGGATGTCGTCGGCCGTGAACGGCTCGCCGTCGGACCA
>JBOGEU010000602.1:0-1179 GCA_050741995.1 Acidimicrobiia bacterium
GGTTGAGGTTGGCCTGACGGCGGCGGACCTTGCCGGTGCCGGTGATCTTGAACCTCTTGGCGGCACCGCGGTGGGTCTTCATCTTGGGCATGGGGGGACCTCTGGTGTCGGGCGCGGGCCAGAGCCAGTCGTGGCTCGCACTCGGCGGATGATCAGATGCTGTCGTTCGTCAGCGATTGGTCTCGGGCGGCGCCGCAGCGCTGATCGTTTGGGGTGTGGCGGTATCGGCCGCCTGCCCGTCGGTGCTGTTGGCACTGCCCGTGCTGCTCGTTGTCGGTCTGCTGTTGGTGTTGTTCGTGCTGGTGGCTGGCGTCTCGGCCGCTTGACCTGCCTGGCGCCGGGCCCCCCGGTCGCGTGCCGCCTGGGCCTTGCGATCGGGTGCCAGCACCATCGTCATGTTGCGGCCGTCGACCCTCGGGAAGATCTCGACCCGGGCCAGGTCCTGCACGGCCTCGACGACGTCGTCGAGGATGCGGCGCCCGAGCTCGGGATGGTGCATCTCTCGCCCCCGGAACGTCAGCGTCACCTTGACCTTGTGGCCGTCCTGCAGGAACCGCTCGACCTTCCGTGTCTTGGTATCGAAATCGCCCTTCGAGATCTTCGGCCGATACTTCATCTCCTTGATGGAGACGTTGCTCGCCTTGCGCCGGGATTCCTTGGCCTTCTGCGCCGCCTCGTACTTGTACTTGCCGTAATCCATGATCCGGCAGACGGGCGGATTCGCCTGGGCAGCGACCTCGACCAGGTCGAGATCGGCTTCTCGGGCGATGGCCAAGGCCTCGGGCAAGGGAACAATGCCGATCTGTTGGCCATCCGGACCGACCAGCCGCACCTCGCGAGCGCGGATGCGGTCGTTGATCCGGGGTTCGTTGTTGGTCGGCGTAGCTATCGCCGCTCACTCCTCATCGATGCGCAGACACCTCCGTCGCATGTGCTTCCGTGGCTCGTCCAACTCGCATCCGGGCCCAAAACGACGACACGGACGCCGGGAAGCCGACGTCCGCTACGGGCAGGCCCGCTGCGACCGATCGACCCGGACGCACATGGCCCGCCAATGGACCGGTGGCCGGGTGGGGACCTTTGTGCAGATCGAGATCTACTGAAGGGCCCACTTCCCATGAGGTTGTCCGGCGTAGGGTACCAGCGAGGAACCACCTGTCCACACCCGCGCACGAGAAC
>JBOGEU010000603.1:0-12481 GCA_050741995.1 Acidimicrobiia bacterium
CGACGGCACCGGTGACACGCTCGTCCAGCTCTTCTTCGCCGGGCAGATCCAGCTGAAGGCGTGGTTCGCAACCATCGCCGTGGCGCTCGCCCTGTTCCAGATCACCAGCGCCCTGCGGATCTACGGCAAGGTCAACTGGCCCAGTTCCGTGCCGTCATGGTTCGGTGAGGTCCACCGGCTGTCGGGCACGCTCGCCTTCCTCTTCAGCCTGCCGGTCGCCTACCACTGCCTCTGGTCCATCGGCTTCAACGCCGACCTGGGTACCTCGCGGGTGTTCGTCCACTCACTCGCCGGCTGCCTGTTTTACGGCGCATTCGCGGCCAAGATCCTGGTCGTGCGCAACCACAGCCTGCCCGCGTGGGCGCTGCCCATCGCCGGCGGCATCGTGTTCACCCTTCTGGTGACGCTCTGGCTCACCAGCTCGATGTGGTTCTTCACCAACTTCGACGGGCCGTTGTTCTGATGAAGCGCTTCGTCGACGCCGTCCAGGTCCTCGCCGTCGTCGTGTCGATCGTCTTCGTGATCGCCCTGTTCGCCAACGACGCTTCGACCAGCGGGGGCGGCAGCGGCGGCGGAGAGGCGACGGCCGAGGCCCCGGACGGGGCCCCGGACGGGGCCGCCATCTTCGCCGGCAGCTGCGCTCGGTGCCACGGGTCCGATGGGTCGGGAGGGATCGGCCCGCCGCTTTCCGGCGGGCGGGCGGTGGACCGGTTCCCCGATCCCGCCGATCAGATCGTCGTGGTCACCGACGGCCGCGGCGGCATGCCGGCCTTCGAGGACAACCTGACGCCCGAGGAGATCGAGGCGGTCGTCACCTTCACTCGCGAGGAGCTCGGCTAACCGAAGAGGTTGGGGCGGGACGCGTCGGGCGGCGGGGCCAAACCCAGGTGCATCCACGCCGCGGGCGTCGCCACCCGTCCGCGGTGGGTGCGCATCACCAGCCCTTGCTGGATCAGGAACGGCTCGTAGACGTCCTCGACCGTCTCCTCCGGCTCGCCCACGCTGATGGCCAACGTCTTGAGCCCCACCGGCCCGCCGCCGAACTTCTGGCACAACGCCGCCAGCACCTCGCGGTCGGTCTTGTCGAGCCCTAACTCGTCGACACCGAACACGGCCAGGCCTGCCTGCGCGGTGGCCAGGTCGACGACACCGTTGCCGCGAACCTCGGCGTAGTCACGCACACGGCGCAGGAGGCGGTTACCGATGCGAGGCGTGCCCCGAGCCCGGCCCGCGATCTCGGCCGCGCCGTCGGGGTCGATGCGCACGCCGAGGATGCCGGCGGTCCGCAGCACGATCGACTCGAGGTCGCGAGCGGCGTAGAAATCGAGCCGGCCAACGAGACCGAACCGGTCGCGGAGCGGACCGGTGATGAGCCCGGTCCGAGTGGTGGCGCCGACGAGGCTGAACCGTGCGAGGTCGAGTCGGATCGATCGGGCGGCCGGACCCTTACCCAGCACGATGTCGAGCTGGAAGTCCTCCATGGCCGGGTAGAGGACCTCTTCGACGGCGCGGGGGAGCCGGTGGATCTCGTCGATGAAGAAGACGTCGCCGTCGTCGAGGTTGGAGAGGATGGCGGCCAGATCCCCGGGGCGGTCCAATGCCGGGCCCGAAGTGACCCGTATCTTCACCTCCAACTCGTGGGCGATGACTCCGGCCAACGTGGTCTTGCCCAGACCGGGAGGGCCGGAGAAGAGGACATGGTCCAACGGTCGCCCTTCCTTCACCGCCGCTTCCAGTGAGATCTTGAGACGCTCCCGGACGCGGTCCTGGCCGACGAACTCGTCGAGTCGCTTCGGCCGGAGGGTCACCTCCTCCTCGGACTCGACGGTCGGGTTGAGGAGGCTTTCCTCACGCATGGCTATCTCCTGCCCAGGGCGCGGAGAGCCGTCTTGATCTGCTCCTCGATGGTCGATTCGAGGTCCAACTCGCTCATCACTCCGTTGATCTCCTCGGTCGAGTAGCCCAGGCCCTCCAGAGCCTGGCGCACGGTGACGGTGTTCGGCGAGCCGACCATTTCGGCGTCGAAGCCGGCCACCTTCGGTGCCAGTTCGAGCACGATCTTCTGCGCCCCCCGCTTTCCCACCCCGGGGACCACGGTCAGCGCATCTGCGTCTTCGGTGGCGATGGCGCGCACGATCTCGCTGTGGCTCATCGACCCCGAGATCGCCATCGCCAGCTTGGGCCCGACGCCCCCGGCGCCGAGGAGGACCCGGAACAGGTCGCGATCCGACTCGGAGCCGAATCCGTAGAGGCTCGACTCGTCCTCGCGGACATGGGTGTGGGTGTGGACCACGACCTCCTCGCCCACCCCGGGGAGAGCGCCGAGCCCGCGCGGGGTCATCGTGACCTCGTAACCGACCCCGCCCACCTCGATGCACGCCACTTCGCCCCGTCGCGAGACGAGGACACCACGAAGACGGCCGATCATCGGCTCATCTCCAACGGGGCCGCCCGGAGATGACATAGGGCGATGGCCAGGGCATCGGCGGCGTCTGCCGGCTTGGGGGGCTCGGATAGCCTGAGGAGACGAGCCACCATCTGCTGGATCTGGGCCTTGGACGCCGAGCCGTCACCGGTGATCGCCGACTTCACCGCCGTCGGGACGTATTCGGAGACCTTGAGCCCGGCCCGGGCCGCGGCGAGGAGGGCGACCCCCGAGGCGCGGCCGACCGAGATCGCGGTCTGCAGGTTCCGGTTGGTGAACACCGTTTCCAAAGCGACGACATCGGGCCTTGCTTCGTCGATCAAGTGCGTCAGACCGCTGAACAGATCGGCGAGCCGGTCGGCCATGGGAGCCTCGGTGTCGGTCCGAATCACCCCGGCGAGGACCGCGGCAGGCGGATGCCCGCTCTCGACCATTCCATACCCCGTGGCCGACAGGCCGGGGTCGATTCCCAGGACGAACATATGTTTGGTGAGGTTAGGCGGGTTGGGCCCGGATTTGAAGGCATTGCAACTGGTGGGACGGTTGCCCTGCCTGGGGATGACAAAGGGCAAAGAGAAAGGGTGCCGATGACGGCACCCTTTCTCGAATGGTCGCGGCAGCGCTAAGCCACTGTGCGCGAGCTCCTCGCCGCCCGGTAGACCAACAGGGCGACGATCGCCCCGATGATCGAGCCGACGATCCCGGCGGTGGTGACGTCCCACTCACCGTCGAAGAAGAGGTTTCCGAGGAAGCCTCCGATGAACGACCCAATGAGCCCCAACACCAATGTGCCGAGCAGACCCATCGGGTCCGAGCCAGGAACGAGCGCTCTTGCAATCAACCCTGCGATGAGGCCGACTATCAGCCAAATCAGAATGCCCACAGTTACCTCCATGATGGTTCGGGGTCAAACAAGGACTTACCCGCCCGGTCAAGACATCAAACTCCTGCCCCCGTCACGCCCGATTGGACTTGCGTAGGATGCCGGCGTCGCTACCAAAGGAGCGCTATGGGAGATGTCCTCTCCACCATCGTCGGCGGCTTGATCGCCGGGATCATCATCGGTCCTCTCGCTCGACTGGTCCTGCCCGGCAAACAGAACATCTCGGTCGGGATGACGATCTTGATCGGCGCCATCGGGGCCATCGTCGGCGGGTTCATCGCGGTATGGGCCGGCGTGGACGAAACCGAAGGTATCGACTGGATCAAGCACGCCATCCAGGTTGGAGTGGCGGTCGTCGTCGTCCTCATCTACGGCGCGATGGCAGGTCGCCGGGGCACCAGCGCCACGGCCTGAGACCGGGGTAAGCCGCGCTCAGACCTCTTCGAGGACTCGCTCCATGACCTCGTCTTCGATGTCGTAATTGGAGTAGACCGACTGGACGTCGTCCAGGTCGTCCAATGCGTCTATCAGGCGCAGGAGCTTGCGTGCCTCGCTCTCTCCCACCGGCACGGTGGTCGAGGGGAGCTGGGTCACGTCCGCAGACTCGATCTCGAGACCCGACTCACCCAGAGCGGTGCGAACCTCCTGGAGGTCGCCCGGTGAGGTGATCACCTCGACCCAGCCGTCGCCGTTGTCGCGGACGTCCTCGGCACCTGCCTCGAGGGCGGCGAGCATCACCTCGTCTTCGCTGCCCCTCACCTCGATCAGGCCCTTCTGGGTGAAGAGGTAGCCGACGGAGCCCGGCTCGCCGAGGTTCCCTCCACTCCGGGTGAAGGTCGAGCGCACATCGGAGGCGGCCCGATTCCGGTTGTCGGTGAGGATCTGGACATAGAGAGCGACGCCCCCCGGGCCGTATCCCTCGTACCAGATCTCCTCGTAGTGGGCCCCTTCGACTTCTCCGCTTCCTCGCTTGATGGCACGGTCGATGTTGTCGTTGGGCATCGAAGCGGCCTTGGCCTTGAAGATCGCCGTGGCCAGGACCGGGTTGAAGTCGGGGTTGGCGCCGCCTTCGCGGGCTGCGATCTCGATCGCCTTGGCCAGCTTCCCGAACAGCTTGCCCCGGGCGGCATCCTGTCGCCCCTTTCGGTGCTTGATGTTCGCCCACTTGGAATGACCGGACATGGAGAGCTACCTCAAATCTGATCCAGCAGGATCCGGTGGATGCGCCCGTCGCCGACCAACTCGGGATGGAACGACGATGCCAGGATGTTGCCCTGACGGACCATCACCGGGTGGTCGTCGATCGACGCCAGCACTTCCACATCGGACCCTACCTTCTCCACCCACGGCGCCCGGATGAAGACGGCATGAAAGGGGGCGTCGAGACCGGCGACGTCGAGATCGGACTCGAAGGACTCGTTTTGCCGGCCGAAGGCGTTGCGCCGCACCACCACATCGAGTGCCCCGAGCAGCGGCTGGTCCCCGTCGGTGACCGCGCTGGAGAGAAGGATCAACCCGGCGCAGGTCCCGAACGTGGGCATCCCGGCCTCGATCGCAGAGCGCAGGGGATCGATGAGGCCGAACCGTGCCGCCATCTTGCCGATCGTGGTCGACTCACCGCCGGGGATCACGAGCGCATCCACCGAATCGAGCTGCTCCGGAGTCTTCACCGCAAAGGCGGCAACGTCGAGCGATTCGAGTGTGCGCAGATGCTCTCTGACGTCCCCCTGGAGCGCCAGGACGCCGACCGAGGTCATCTCACCATCCCCGGGCTGCGAGCCGCTCTGTGTCCTTGAGAGTGTCGATCTCGATTCCGGGCATCGCCTCGCCCAGGCCACGAGAGACCTTGGCCACGACCTCGGGCTCGTTCCAGAACGTGGTCGCCTCGACGATGGCCCTGGCATACGCCTCGGGATTGGAGCTCTTGAATATCCCGGAGCCTACGAAGACCCCGTCGACGCCGAGCGACATCATCAGTGCCGCGTCGGCCGGGGTGGCAATGCCACCGGCGGCGAAATTGACCACCGGGAGCTTGCCTGTCGAAGCCACCTCTCTTACCAGCTCGAAGGGTGCGGCGTGGTCCCGGGCAGCAGACATGAGCTGGGCCTGATCCATTCTCGTCAGGGCGCGGATCTCGTTGGTGACGGTGCGCATGTGACGGACGGCTTCGACGACGTTCCCGGTACCGGCCTCGCCCTTGGTGCGGATCATGGCCGCGCCCTCGCCGATTCGACGCAGCGCCTCGCCCAGATTGCGGGCGCCACAGACGAACGGCGTGGTGAATGCCCACTTGTCGACGTGGTGCTCTTCGTCTGCCGGGGTGAGGACCTCGGACTCGTCGATGTAGTCGACGCCCAGGGCCTGGAGCACGGCAGCTTCCGAGAAATGGCCGATTCGGCACTTGGCCATCACAGGGATGCTCACCGCGGCCTGGATCTCCTCGATCTTGGTCGGATCGGCCATGCGGGCCACGCCACCCTGCTTGCGGATGTCGGAAGGGACCCGCTCCAGGGCCATGACGGCGACGGCGCCTGCATCCTCGGCGATTTTCGCCTCGTCGGCGGTCACGACGTCCATGATGACGCCGCCCTTCAGCATCTCGGCGAGGCCTCTCTTGACTCGATCAGTACCGGTTTCCACTCTGGGCTCCATTGGGTGACCCAATGATACAAGGTCCATCATCATGACCTAAGCGACGTACCTGGCGTACAGGTCCCGGTATGCCCTTCCGACCACGGCCCAGTCGTATCCGGCTGCCCGCGCCATGCCAGCGTCCGCCAGCCGCTTCCTCTCCCCGGCATCCTCCAACAACTCGCTCACCGCCCTGGCCAGGGCGGCACGGTCACCCACCGGAAAGAACCGGGCTGCTCCCTCCGCCACCGACCGGAAAGGCACGAGGTCGGAGGCGACGATCGCCGCTCCTGCCGCCATGGCCTCGATGAGCACGATCCCGAACGACTCACCCCCGATGTGAGGCGCCACGAACACCGCCGCGGAGGACAGGACCTCGGCCTTGGTCACGTCGTCGACTCTCCCCATCCAGATGGCGGCCTCGGTCCGGCGATCGGCTCCAATGACCACCAGCTCGGCGTTCGGATGGGACAGAGCCACTCTGGGCCAGGCCCCGAGGAGGACATCGAGCCCCTTCCTCGGCTCATCCCGTCCCAGGAAGGCGACGCGGTTCTGCTCTCTCGCCACCTCGGCCCGAATCGAAGCCACGTCGAGGCCGTTGGGGATGATTCGGGCCTCCACCCCGCTCGGGAGCACGGATGCCGCGATCGCACTCACCGCAGTGATGGCAACGGTGTTGCCCATGGCCCACGGGAAAAGGGGCCGGATGAGCCGGTAGGCGAGACGCCCTGCCTTGCCCGGGGCGGCATGAAAAGTGGCCAGCACCGGTGGTCCGGCATGATTGGCAAAGAGCGACGCCACGGGCATCAACGGCTCGTGGACGTGGAGCAGATCGAGATCGGACGCGGTCTTCCTCAGCTTTCCCCGGGCCCTCGGGTCGAGGGAGATCGGGACCATCGAGCCGTTGCCGGGCACACTGACGCTGGAGCCGAGATCGACGCCGCGGACACCGTCCGGCAGGCCGGGACCGATGACGATCGGCTCGTCTCCGACCCCGGTCAGATACCGGGCAAGACCGAGGACCTGAGCCTGGACTCCACCCGGCACGGACAGGTCGTACGGGCTGACGATGCCGACCCGCATCGGCGTCATCCCCGATCCGAGGGCCAGTTGGGCTGCACCAGATGCCACTGCTCGGGTGCTGCGCGGATCAGGGACTCCATCTCCGAGGCCAGCGCCTGGGTCATCGCCGACACCTTCTCGGCTCGGGTACCCCCATCGGGGACCGGGATGGGCGGCCTGACCACCACCCGATAACCGTCTTCGCCCTCGAAGTACGTGGCCACGGGGAGCAGTGGGGCGCCGGTGCGAAGGGCGAGTGTGGCCGGGCCGGGAGGAAGTGTCGTCCGCTCGCCGAAGAACACCACTTCCACACCCCTGCCTTTCAGGTCACGATCGGAGAGGAGGGCCACCGCCTTGTTGGCGGACAGCGCCGCCTCGAGCTTGCGCATGACCTCGGTGCCGCCGGTGGCCAGGACGATCTCGATCCCGCATTCGGCTCTCATTGCGGTGAACCAATCGGTGATCCTCTGGTTGGGCAGCTTCTCGGCGACTGCGACCACCGGGACCTTCTCGGCTACCGCCACCGGCGCGGCCACCTCCCAGTTGCCGACGTGGGGCAATCCGTAGATCATGCCCTTCCCCTGCTCCCGGGCCCCGATGATCCGGTCCAGCCCTTCGACCGTCGTGTGCCGCAGCAAGTCTTCGACCCGGGACCCTCGCACCCACAGCGCCTCTGCGTAGTAACGCCCGTAAGACTCCATCACCGAACGTGCCGCCGCCACCGGGTCGGCTCCGTCACCGAGCACCCGACGCATGTGTCGCTCCGCCATCCGGCGCCGGCGCCCGCCGAAAACGTGCCAGACACGCCCGAAGCCGCGACCCATGGCGCGGGTCACGTTGGCCGGGAGCAGACCGATCAGCCCCGCGCCGGCCCGCAGCGCCAGATACCCGAGCAGATGCCTCACTCGAAGGAACGGTAGGTGTCTGCGAAGCGCATCAGGGCCGTGACCCAGACCAGGATGACAAAGATCCAGAGCATGGGCTCGACGAATCCGAGTATCAGCCCGACGGTGAATAGAAGAACCCTCTCGGCCCGGCCCATCAGGCCACCCTTGCCGTTGAATCCCTCGACCTCGGCCCTGGACCTGATGTAGGGAACCAGCATTGCCCCGCCGACGGCGAGGACGATCAGGAGCAGAACCCGCTCGTCACCGCTCTCCGCGCTGGACACTCCGAGCCCGGCAAATGCGGCGATCTCACCCATCCTGTCGAACACCGAATCGAGGAATGCGCCCCGAGGCGTGACCCGCCCCGATGCCCTGGCCACCGACCCGTCCAAACCATCGAGCATCGACCCCACCAGGACGATGATGGCGCCCGTCCTGAGGGCGTCGGAGGCGATCACCACCGAACCGACGATCACGATGGCCAGCCCGATAGATGTCATCGCGGCCGGCGTGACACCGAGGCCAGCCAAAGCCTTGCCGATTGGCTCGAGGAAACGGGTTACCCGGGGTCGAACCCGCGTGTCGATCACGGCGATGCAAAGTAGCAGGCTGCCTCGCGATCCTGTCAGATGACGGGGTTAGGATCGGCGCCTCGCCCCAGAGGAGGTCCTGTTGCTACCTGAGAAAGTTCGTAACGTCGCCCTCGTCGGACACGGCGGGAGTGGCAAGACGACACTTGCAGAAGCGCTCCTCTTCGTTGGCGGCGCCACCACCCGTATGGGGTCTGTCGAGCAGGGCACGACCGTGCTCGACCACGAGCCGGAAGAGATCGAGCGTGGGATATCCCTCGGCCTCTCCGTCGCCACACTGGAGTATCAGGACCACCGGATCAACCTCATCGACACTCCGGGCTCCACCGACTTCTCCGGCGACGCCAGAGCCGGGTTGAGAGCAGCCGACCTCGCGCTGTTCGTCGTGTCAGGCGTGGACGGGGTCGAAGTGCAGACCGAGCAGCTGTGGAAGGTGGCGGGAGAGGAAGGCATCCCTCGCGCCGTCGTCGTGACCAAACTCGACCGGGACCGGTCTTCCTTCGAGCGCACCTTGGAGCAACTGCGTGACACCTTCGGCAAGGCGATCGCCCCGATCCAGGTCCCCATCGGCGCCGAGGAACGTCTGAGGGGCCTGGTCCGGGTCGCCAGCGAGCGTGCCTACGAGTACACGGCCGCGGCAAAGACCGGAAAAGAGGTCGATCTCCCCGCCGAGGTCGAAGGTCTCGTCCATTCTGCCCACACCGCACTCGTCGAGACCGTCGTCGAGACCGACGATCAGATGATGGAGGCCTACTTCGAGGGCAAGGAGCCTTCGCGCGACCAGATCGTGGCCACCATCCACAAGGGGATCGTCTCCGGTGACATCCACCCGGTCCTCGTGACTTCAGCCGAGAAGATGATCGGCATCGACCTTCTTGCCGAGTTCATCGTCGACTACGGGCCGAACCCCCTCGAGCGCTCGCTGCCGCCTCTCGGCAAGGGCGACCCGTTCCCCCCCGCCGTCGACGGGCCGGTCCTCGCTTATGTCTTCAAGTCGGTGTCGGACCCCTTCGTCGGGCGCATCTCCCTGTTTCGCATCTACTCGGGCACCGTTGAGGCGGACCAAGAGCTCGAGTTGGCCCGGGGGGGCAAGCTTCGCCTCCACAACCTGTTCAAGCTCCAAGGCAAGGAGCACAACGAGGTGCCGGACCTGCCGGCTGGTGGGGTGGGGGCGGTGGCCAAGGTGGAGAACGTCCGAGTCGGTGACACCCTGCGCAGTTCGGCGAGCGATCATGAGATCGAGCGGGTGCAGTACCCGAAACCGGTGGCCGAGGTGGCGATCACGCCGCGATCCCATCACGACGAGGAGAAACTCTCGACCGCCCTGCACCGGATCGAGGAAGAGGACCCCACCGTCCGCATCGAGCGCCGGCCCGAGACCGGAGAGACCATTCTCGCCGGGTTGGGAGACACCCACCTCGACGTCACGGTGGCCCGCATCCATCGCAAGTTCGGCGTCGAGGTCGACACTGCGCTGCCGGTCATCCCCTACCGGGAGACGATCACTGCCAGCGCCGGGGCCGAAGGCAAGCACAAGAAGCAGTCGGGTGGGCGCGGTCAGTTCGGGGTCGCCATGGTCA
The DNA here is from genome assembly GCA_050741995.1 of Acidimicrobiia bacterium. Lineage (GTDB taxonomy): Bacteria > Actinomycetota > Acidimicrobiia > Spongiisociales > ZC4RG35 > JARDZU01. The sequence continues at coordinate 10,059 of JBOGEU010000603.1, forward strand.
AGTTCGCTCCCAAGCCACGGGGAACGGGTTACGAGTACATCGACTCGATCAAGGGTGGCTCCATCCCGCGCCAGTTCATCCCGGCGGTCGACAAAGGGATCCAGGAGGCGCTGCAACGAGGCATCCTCGCCGGACACCCGGTGATAGACATCTCAGCCGAGGTCTACGACGGCAAATTCCACGCCGTGGACTCCGACGAGATGTCTTTCCGCATGGCGGGCATCCAGGCGCTCAAGGCGGCGACGCCGAACTTGAGGCCGATCCTGCTCGAGCCGGTGATGAAGATCACGGTGACCGTTCCCGAGGAGCATCTGGGGGACGTGATGGGAGACATCAACTCGAAGCGGGGGAAGGTGCTCGGGATGGAAGGTGACGGGAGCTCGAGGTCGGTGGTGGCCGAGGTCCCGATGGCCGAGATTCAGACCTATGCGGCGGAGCTGCGATCATTGACCTCTGGAAGGGGTAGTTTTGAGGTCGAGTTCGACCACTACGCCGAAGTGCCGCACAACGAAGCACAACAGGTGATAGCCGCGGCCCGCTCCTCCGACGACTGACCGAGTGTAGGGAAAGGACTGGAATGGCTGACGCCGTACTCAGATACGGGGACAAGGAAGCTCACCTCGATGTCATCGAGGGCGTCGAAGGCGATGTGGCCATCGACATCGGCGGTCTCCGCAACGAGCTGGGGATCACCACCATCGACCGCGGCTTCGGCAACACCGTCGAGAGCCAATCGGGGATCTCCTTCGTGGGCGGCGAAGAGGGGGTGCTCCACTACCGCGGCTACCTGATCGAGGACCTGGCAGAGAGCTCCTCGTTCCTCGAAGTGGTCTACCTCCTCCAATATGGCGAGCTTCCCACCCGCAACGAGCTGGACGCCTTCAAGGATTCGATCAACACGCACACCCTGCTTCGCGAGGACATGAAACACCTCTTCGAGGCCTTCCCCCATGATGCCCATCCCATGCAGATACTGGCATCGGCCACCTCGGCCCTCGCCACCTACTACCCCGATGCCCTCGACCCCCACGACGAGGAGGCGGTGGACATCAGTGCCCGCCGGCTCATCGCCAAGACTCCGACCATGGTGGCCTGGTCGTACAAGTACTCGGTACACCAGCCCTACATCTATCCCGAGAATCAACTGGGCTATCTGGCCAACTTCCTGCACATGATGTTCTCGGTGCCGAGCGAGCCTTACGCCGCCGATCCGGTGGTGACCAGGGCCCTCAACCTGCTCCTCGTCCTGCACGCCGACCACGGGCAGAACTGCTCGGCCTCGGCGGTGCGTCTCGTCGGATCCGGTCAGGCGAACATCTTCAGCTCGGTGGCCGCCGGGATCCACGCCCTCTCCGGTCCTCTGCACGGTGGAGCCAACCAAGAGGTGCTCGAGATGCTCGAGGACATCGTCTCCGCCGGGGGTGACGTCAAGCCGTTCGTGGCCAGGGCGAAGGACAAAGAGGACTCATTCCGACTCATGGGATTCGGTCATCGGGTCTACAAGAACTTCGATCCGAGGGCCAGGATCATCAAGACGGCAGCCGATGACGTGCTCGACGCCCTGGGGATCGACGACCCCCTCCTCGACGTCGCCCTCCAGCTCGAGGAGGTAGCCCTCTCCGACGACTACTTCGTGGAGCGCAAGCTGTACCCCAACGTCGACTTCTACTCGGGGATCATCTACCGGGCCATCGGCTTCCCGACCAACATCTTCACCGTGCTGTTCGCCATTGGCCGGCTCCCGGGGTGGATCGCCCAGTGGCGCGAGCTTGCCTCAGACCCCCAGGCCCGGATCTTCCGCCCGCGTCAGGTCTACAACGGCCCCCCGCGACGGGAATACGTGCCCATCGAGAACAGATAGGCGCGAGTCGGCAAACCCCCTCCCCCCTTCGGAAGGGGGGACAACCCAACCCTCCTGTTGTCCCCTGCGGAGCGGTGTTGTCCCCCTGCGAAAGCGGGGGGACCGGCCGACCTCGGGTCGGTCGAGGGGGGCTGCGTGGGACGCGGGCCGGTGTAGCCCGTGGGTGCCGCTCCTCGCGTCCGGCCGACCTCGGGTCGGCCGAGGGGGGCAGCTGGGAGTCGCGGGCCGGCAAACCCCCCTCGACCTCGCCGTTACTCCGTTGAGCCCGGTACCCCGTCGAAATCTGGGATCGCTTCCACGTAAGGAGTCTCGGCCAACTCCCCGGTTTGGGCGTCCACCACCACCAGGGCCCGCATATCGGGGGGCTCGGCAGCCGAGTAGAGGATCACGCTCCACCTCGGTCTGGATCGAATCCCACGAAAGGTGACCGCCGCCGAGGCATGGCCCACCGGGAAGTCGACGGCGGCGCCGGCTAGCGACAGCGCTCGACTCTCGTCGACTTTCAGAGGCCAGGCCGATGCGAAATTCCAGGCAGACAGCGCGAGCAGCCCGATTGCGGGCA
>JBOGEU010000604.1:0-3356 GCA_050741995.1 Acidimicrobiia bacterium
CAGCCCCAGCGGATTGGTGGGGATAGCGATAGTTGCCCTCCTGGTCGTGATCGCCTTGCTGGCGGTCTTCGGCGTCACCCCCCACCCACCCCTCGCCCAGGACGTCACCGTCCGCTTCGCCCCGCCCTCGGCCGAGCATTGGCTCGGCACCGACCAGTTCGGTCGTGACATCGCCTCCCGGGTGATGGTGGGCATCCTCGCCTCGATGCGGGTGGCGGTTCTCGCTGTGGCCATAGCCGGGGTGGTTGGGTCGGTGGCCGGGATCGCCGCCGGCTTTTTCGGTGGGTGGACCGACCGTGTCATCGGGCGGGTAACGGACATCCTGTTCGCCTTCCCGGCCATCCTGCTCGCGCTGGCGATATTGGCCGCGCTGGGGCGGGGATGGGTCAACACGGTGATCGCAGTCGCCATTGTCTACATACCGATCTTCGTCAGGGTGGCCCGAGGCCCGGTGCTGACGGTGCGAGAGCTCGATTTCGTCAAGGCGGGCCGGGTGCTCGGCTTCGGATCCCGGCGACTGCTCTTTCGTCACGTGTTCCCCAACATCACTGCCCCCTTGATCGTGCAGGTCGCCCTCGCCCTGTCGTGGGCGATCCTGACCGAGTCGAGTCTCAGCTTTCTCGGCCTGGGCACCCAGCCACCCGACCCCTCCCTGGGGTTGATGGTGAACGACGCACGGACTCTGGTCACCCGGGGTTGGTGGCTGATGGCCTCCCCGGCCACGGCCATCGTCCTCGCGGTCGTCGGCCTCAACCTGCTGGGTGACGGCCTGCGAGATGCCCTCGACCCGACCCGTTCGACACGGAGCTAGCCATGGATCTCGCCCACCTCCTCACCGAGCAGCACCGGCCGGAGCTGGCCGATCTCGACCTCCGCGACACCCTCTCATTGGTCAAACTCATGGCCGACGACCAGAAACATGCCATCGAGGCCATCGCCGCGGTGGAAGCTGCGATCACGACCGCCATCGACGCGGTAGTGGAGCGACTGACGGCCGGCGGCCGTTTGATCTACGTCGGGGCCGGGACCGCAGGTCGGCTCGGGCTGCTGGACGCCGCCGAGTGCCCACCCACCTTCAACACCGATCGGGTGACCGGGGTGATCGCCGGTGGCTTCGACGCTTTCCTCAGCCCCCGGGAGGCAATCGAGGACGACGCCGCGGCGGGTGCCGGCGACCTCGAGGACGCCGACGTTGGTGAAGTCGACGCAGTCGTGGCGGTCACCGCATCGGGACGAACCCCATATACCGTTGGCGCCATCCGCCATGCCCGGGGGCAAGGGGCGTTGACGATCGGGATCGTCTGCAATCCCGACTCGGTCCTGAGCCGGCATGTCGACCACTCCATCGAGGTCCTGGTGGGCCCGGAGATCATCGCCGGCTCGACACGTCTCAAGGCGGGCACCGCCCAGAAGATCGTCCTCAACACCATCTCGACGGTCAGCATGGTCAGGCTCGGCAAGACCTTCGGCAACCTGATGGTGGATCTGCGGGCGACCAACGCCAAGCTGAAGGACCGGGCGCGCCGCATCGTGGCTCAGGCCACGGGCGCCGGCGCCGAAGAGGTCGAGCTCGCCCTCGACGCCGCCGAGGGCGAGGTCAAGGTCGCCATCATCATGCTGTTGACCAAGGGCGATCCGGAGACCGCCCGACGTCAGCTCGCGGCCGGCGACGGCGTGGAGCGAAAGGCATTGGAGGCGGGATGAGGGTGATCGGCCTCATCTCGGGCACGTCGATGGACGGGATCGACGCCGCCGTCGCCGATCTGGAGCTGAGGGACGGCGAGATCGAGCTCGTGCCGTTGGGATCGACCTCGGTGCCCTACGAGCCACCCTTGCGCGACGCACTCGCTGCGACTCTCCCTCCCCGGATCAGCAGCGCCGGGGAGATCTGTCGTCTCGACAACGAGATCGGGCGGGCATTCGCCGGCGCCGCGGTGCGAGCACTGGGCGAGGTTGCCGGCGGTGACGCCGACCTGGTCGTGTCCCACGGCCAGACCCTCTTCCACCAGGTGGAGGACGGCCGGGTGCGGGGCACACTTCAGATCGGCCAACCGGCTTGGATCGCCGAGACAACCGGTCTCCCGGTGGTCGCCGACCTGCGCCCCCGTGACGTGGCGGCAGGCGGTCAGGGCGCCCCGATGGCGAGCATGTTCGACGTCCTCTTGCTCGCCGGCTCCCAGCAGCCGAAGGCCGCGCTCAACATCGGCGGCATCGCCAATCTCACCATTGTCTCTCCCGACTCCGAGCCGATCGGCTTCGACACCGGCCCCGGGAACGCCCTGATCGATGCCGCAATTCGTCATCTCACCGGCGGGCGGGAAGAGCTCGACCGTGACGGGCACATGGCCGGAAGCGGCCGGGTCGACGGCGCGCTGCTCGAACGGCTCCATGCCGACCCCTACTACCGCCTGCCGCCACCGAAGACCACCGGCAAGGAGCATTTCCATCTCGACTACCTGATGGACGCGGTGAGCGGAGGCACAGAGATCGCAGCGGAGGATCTGCTGGCCACCGTGACTTATCTCAGCGCGGTCACCATCGCCGAAGCCTGCCTCGCCCACCAGGTGAGCGAGGTCATCGTCTCCGGCGGCGGTCCCTCGAATCCGGTGCTGATGGGCATGCTGCAGGGCGAGATGCCCAATGTCGCCATCTCGCCCATCGACACCCTGGGGATCCCATCCGAAGCAAAGGAAGCCTATTTCTTCGCCCTTCTCGGCTTCCTCACCGTGCATCAGCTTCCCGGCAACGTCCCTTCGGTCACCGGTGCCGGCCGTCCCGTCATCCTCGGCTCGCTGCTGCCGGGACGGAATGGCTTTCCCGCCGTCTCGTCTGTCTCTTCTCGGCCCACCCGTCTCCGCATCGGCGAGGCGACATGAGCCAGCCGGTCCTGTCGGTCCGCGGGCTGACCACCGTTCTCCATCTGCCCGGCGGCCCGGTCGAGGTGGTCAAAGGTGTCGACTTCGAGGTGCTCCCCGGGGAGACAGTGGCATTGGTGGGGGAGTCGGGCTGCGGAAAGTCGATGACCATGCTCTCGGTCATGGGCCTCCATCCCCGGCCTCCGGCGGAAGTGGTCGCCGGTGAGGTGATGCTCGATGGGGTCGACCTCCTCACGATGACCGAAGATCGGCGCCGCACGGTGCGTGGTGCGCAGTTGGCGATGGTCTACCAGGACCCGATGACCTCACTGAACCCGCTGATGCGAATCGGTGAGCAGATCGGTGAGGTGCTCCTCGCCCATGGCAAGGAGCGCAACCAGGCTCACGATCGGACACTCGAGGTCCTCGCCCAGGTGGGTATCCCCCAACCGGCACGTGCGGCTCGTGCCTTCCCCCACGAGTTCTCCGGTGGGATGAGAC
>JBOGEU010000605.1:0-1351 GCA_050741995.1 Acidimicrobiia bacterium
ACCTGAGACTGTTCGTAACGTATCCGTTACGTGGAACCTCAGCTTCGGTGTTTCACCCGTCCCCGGCCGGCATGGAGAGGGTGAACACGCTTAGGTCCGGCTCTTTGGTGTAGGTCAGGTCGCCCCCCATGCGACGGGCGAGGTCACGGGAGATGGAGAGGCCGAGGCCCATCGAGGCGGTGAGCCCGGGCGCATCGTGCGCCCTCCGATAGGGCTCGAAGATCCGGTCATGCTCGTCGGTGGCGACACCCTGCCCGTCGTCCTCCACCCTCACATACACCGTGCCTTGATCGCCGCCGACCCGGACACTGATCTGCTCGCCGCCGTAACGCAGGGCGTTCGTGACCAGGTTGCGCAGGATCTGGCGGACACGGGCCGGGTCACCGGTGGTGACCATTGACGAGCCGCTGAACTCGATCGAACTTACCGCATCGCTGCCCCAGGCCTCGAGTACCTGTGCCGCCTGGGCGCGCAGGTCGACTCGGACCGAGGCCACCTGCAAGGTTCCGGCTTCGGACTTGGCGGCGACGAGGAGGTCATCGACGATGTTGGTGAGGTCCATGCCCTGCTCGGCGATGAGACGGACCATCTCGGAGCTCGACTCCGGGTCGAGGACTTCGGAGTCGTCTCTCAGGACCTGGGCGAAGCCGACCACCCCGGCCAACGGGGTGCGCAGCTCGTGGGCGATGGTGGCGATGAGCTCGTCTTTGGATTCGAGGAGCTCCCGGAGTTGGGCTTCGGCATCACGTTGACGATCCCGGGCCCTCATGGCGGCGATCCCATAGGCGAGATCGTCGGCAAACCGTTGCAGCACCTTCACCCCGGGGGCGTCGAAGGCTTCCGGCTCCTTGTCATAGACCAACAGCGCGCCCTCGACTTCGTCGCCGTAGAAGATGGGTACCACTACCAGGGAGAGGAACCCGGCTTGGTAGGGCCGAAGATGCCAGCTGATTCCCTGGTCGATGGAGGTGTCCTCCACGAGGTACGGCTTGCGGGCCCGGATCACGGTGCCTGCCGGCCCCCGCCCTTCGCCTTCGTCCCTCCAGGTGAGATTCAGGTTCTCGACGTACCCCGGGTCCTCGCCCCATTGCGCCTGCGGGACGATGTGCTTCGCATCGTCTTCCAGGGGGTAGCCGACCCAGGCCAGGGAGTAACCACCGGCTTCGACGACGATCCGGCAGACATCGCGCAGCAACTCCTTCTCGTCCTGGGCCCTGACCAGGGCATCGTGACACTCCGAGACCGCCTGCAGGACACGGTTGACCCGGCGTAGCTCGGAACCGATCCGCTTCCGCTCGAGGGCGTTCTCGAACACGTCCTGGAGCACGATGAGACCCGCCAGGTCCTCACC
>JBOGEU010000606.1:0-1054 GCA_050741995.1 Acidimicrobiia bacterium
GCGCTGGGGCGTGTTCCTGTTCCAGAACGGGGCGGCCATCACCAACGAGGACAACACCGCCATGACCCTCGACACTCCCGAGGCCCGGGAGGCGATCGAGTTCGTGGCCGGCCTCTATCAGGACGGCTACGCGGTCAAGCCGGCGGCGGTCGACGCCGGATGGGCCGGCGAGGCATTCGGTCAGGGCAAGGCGGCGATGACCATCGAGGGCAACTGGATCATCGGCGATCTCGAGACCAACTTCCCCGACCGCAACTACGCCGTCGCCGAGTTGCCCACGGGCCCGTCAGGCCCGGGGACCTTCGCCTTCACCGTGTGTTACGGGGTGGCGAACGACGCCCCCAATCCCGAGGCGTCGTGGGCATTCGTCGACTATTTGACGAATCCGGAGGGCTCTCTCGCCTGGACCAACGCGTTCAACGTCATGCCGGCAAGAGCCGAGGTGGCCGAGGAGTGGCTCTCGACCCATCCCGACCTGGAGGCGTTCGTGGCCGGAGCCGCCTACTCCCATCGATGGGGGTTCGTGCCCGGGTTCGGTGACGTGCTCGGTGTGTTCAACACCGGTCTGGAAGGGGTGGTCGACGGCAATGTCACCGTCGATCAGCTGATCGCCGACACCACCAGTGCCGGGGAGGGGATTCTGGAGTGACGTCAGCTCTCGGGGACCGGGTTTCGCACCCGGTCCCCGGGAGTCGACTCGGGAGGAGAACATGACAGTTGCCAAGACCCCGTCCCGCCCCGCCGAGCTGATCGAGGCGAGGCGGTGGCGTGACCCGTTCCGTGCCCGGCGCACCGGGCCCCGCCGTGGTGGGTCGGGGCTGGGATGGGCGTTCAGCGCTCCCGCCCTGATCGGCCTCCTCGTGTTCGTGGCGATCCCGATCGCGGTCACCGCCTGGGTCAGTTTGCGTGACTGGAGCGGGCTGGTCTCGCCGTTCGGCACCGATTACGTCGGGTTCGACAACTACAAGGAGCTTCTCTTCGAGCCGGGTGTCCGTCGCACCGACCTCGCCATCTCGATCCGCAACAACTTCTACTACGTGCTGGGTGTGGTCCC
>JBOGEU010000607.1:0-6025 GCA_050741995.1 Acidimicrobiia bacterium
TGATGACCCTCCTCCCCGGCGACGTCATCCTCACCGGCACCCCGTCCGGAATCGGCCCGGTTGAGCCCGGAGACCTGATGGAGGTCGAGATCGACGGCGTCGGCACCCTGGTCAATCGGGTAGTCAAACGGTGACGGTGCGGGTCCGGGTGGCCCCGTCGCCGACGGGGTACCTGCACGTCGGCAACGCCCGGGCCGCCTTGTTCAACTGGCTTTTCGCCCGGCACCACGGGGGCCGGTTCATCCTCAGGATCGACGACACCGATCAGGAGCGCTCGACGGCGGAGTACGAGACGGACATCCTCGGCTCGTTGCGCTGGCTCGGGCTGGATTGGGACGAAGGCGTGGAGGTGGGCGGCCCCCACGGGACCTATCGGCAATCCGACCGACTCGGCCGCTATCAGGCGGCGGCGGCGGCATTGGTAGCGGCCGGCGCCGCCTACTACGACGACCGGTCGCCCGAAGATTTGGAGACTCTGCGGAAGAGGGCCCTCGACGAGAAGAAGCATCCCGGCCATTACATCCGGCGCCCGGGACGGGAAGTCGGCGCAGGGGCGATCCGGATGTCGGTGCCCCAGGGGGACAGCATCGTGTTCGACGACATGGTGCGGGGCACTGTCAGCTTCGAGGCGCAGGACGTGGACGATTTCGTCATCCTGCGCAGTGACGGCACCCCGACCTATCACCTGGCTTCGACGGTCGACGACGTCGATTACGAGATCACCCATGTCGCCCGGGGGGAGGATCTGCTTCCGTCGACCCCGAAGCACATCGTCCTCACCAAGGCTCTCGGGGCGGAGTCGCCCGTTTATGCCCATCTGCCACTTCTTTTCGGCCCCGACGGGAAGAAGCTGTCGAAGCGTCATGGTGAGACTTCGCTCTCTCATTACCGCGAAGCCGGCTACCTGCCCGACGCGGTGTTCAACTATCTGTCGCTGCTCGGATGGTCCGTGGACGGCGACCGGACCATCTTCTCCCGTGGGGAGGCGATCGAGGCATTCGACCTGTCCGACGTGTCCCGCAACCCGGCGGTATTCGATCCTGACAAGCTGAGCTGGCTCAATGGTGAGTACATCCGGGCCATGGATCCCGCCGCGTTCAGGGCGACGGCCAGGCCATATGTGGAGTTGGCGCTGGGCCGGTCCCTCGATGAGGGCGAATGGTCCAGGTTCGCGACCATTTCCGACCTGGTCCAGGAGCGGACCCGGCTCCTCCCCGAGGCCGGTGAGCAGGTCGTGTTCCTGTTCCAGGACTTCGACGATTACGACCCGGTTTCGTGGGAGAAGGTGATGACCAAAGACGGTGTCCCCGACATCCTGGACCAGGCACGGGACCGGCTGGCCTCGATCGAGGATTGGAATGCCGAGAACATCGAAGCCGCACTGCGGGGCATGCTCGAAGACCTGGGCATCGGCGCCGCCAGGGGCCTCCAACCGCTGCGGGTGGCGGTCACCGGCTCCTCGGTGAGCCCCCCACTCTTCGAATCCCTCTCCGCCCTCGGCCGCGACAAAACCCTCGAGCGGCTGGAGGGGGCCCGGGGCCTGGTCGCGCCTACCTGAGGTACATGGCGCCATATATGGCGCCATGACGACAGAGAAGCGGGCGCAGTCCGAGGGCGGGGCTTTCTTTGCCCGTTTGACGCCATATTTGGCGCTGCGTACCTCAGGTAAGCCAAGGACGGTCCAGGGGGTAACCTGTCCGCACCCCGAGGTCCCGTCGTCCAGTGGCCCAGGACGCCGGCCTTTCAAGCCGGAAACGCCAGTTCGAATCTGGTCGGGACTGCCAGCCAGGAAGGCAGATGTCGGCTCAAGGTATCTCGTTCTACAACAGCTTCGTGGGCATCCTCACGCTGGTGGCCCTGCTGGGCGCGGTGGGCCTGCTCGTCTACCGGGTGGTCCGGGGCCCCGAGGCGGCGGCGTCACTGCTCGGCGTCAACGCGATGTGGCTGGCGTGGATCGTGGCCCTGGCCTGCACCGCGGGATCCCTCGTCTACTCCGACGTGATCCACTTCCCACCCTGCCGTCTCTGCTGGTTCCAGCGGATCGCCATGTACCCCATGGCCATCGTGTTGCTGGTGGGTGCGATCCGCCGTGAAGCCGCCGTGAAGTACTACGCCCTGCCGCTGGCCCTGGGCGGTCTCGCCGTGTCCATCTATCACAATGTGATCCAGTTCTTCCCCAGCCTCGAGGGCACTTCGTGCGACCCGGCCAACCCCTGCTCGAGACGGTTCGTGGATATGTTGGGCTTCATGGACATACCATTTATGGCCGGTGCCGGGTTTATCTTGATTGCCGTCTTGCTCGCCTTCTACACGAAAGCCGGAGAATGACTCAGAAGACAAAGTCAAAGCCAGGAGCCAAGGACGCCAAGAGCAAAGCCACGTTGTGGTGGGTCCTGGGCGGGGTCGTCGGTCTCGCCCTGATCGTGGCCCTTGCCGCCTCCATCGCCACCGAGCCTGAGATCGACGACAGCATCGGGTTCGGCGACCCCACCGTGGAAGGCGAGCCGCTGCCGGTGACCGCGGCCGGCGCCGAGGACGTGGCAGTGGGGCTGACGGCTCCAAGCGTCACCGGCGCCGACTGGAACGGCAACCCGGTGTCGATCGAGCCCGATGGCACCGCAAAGATCGTGCTCTTCCTCGCCCACTGGTGCCCCCATTGCCAGGCCGAGGTGCCACGGGTCCAGGACTGGATCGACGCCGGGAATCTGCCCGACGACGTGGAATTGATCTCGGTGGCCACCCGCACCGATCCCAATGCGGTCAACTGGCCGCCACAGGAGTGGCTGGAAGAGGAGGGCTGGACGCCACCGGTGATCATGGACGACGAGATCTCGACGATCGCCGCCAGTTTCGGGATGTCGGGCACCCCGTTCTACGTCGTTCTCGACGGGGAGAACAAGAACCTGGGCCGGGTGTCGGGAGAGATCGGGACCGAGGGCCTCGACACATTGGTGGCAATTGCCCAATCCGCGGGCGGCTGACCCGGTTCAGGTCTCGAGGGACCTGATCTTCTCCAGACGTCTCACATGACGATCTTCCCTCGTGAAGCGGGCTTCGATGAAGGTGGTGACCAACTCTTCGGCCAGCGCCTCGCCGATGACCCGTGAGCCGAGGCTGAGCACGTTCACGTCGTCGTGCTCCACCATCTGATGCGCGGTGTAAGTGTCGTGGGCGATCGATGCCCTGATTCCCTGGAGCTTGTTGGCGGCGACGGCGGCACCGGCTCCGGAACCACAGATGATGATGCCGCGATCGGCTCTCCCGTCCAGTACCGCCTGGGCGACCGCGGCGGCGTAGTCGGGGTAGTCGACGGGCTCCGCCGAATGAGTCCCGAGGTCGTAGACGGCGTGGCCCGCCTCGGCGAGCCACGTCGACAGATGTTCCTTCATCGGATAACCGGCGTGGTCGGCGCCGAGTGCAATTCTCATGTAGAACGCCAGGGTAGCGGTGGAGACCTTGCCTCCATCGGGTTGGCACCACACCCAACTACATTCGCCTGAATGTCCAAGGTGGTTGTCGAGGGCGGGGCGCGTCTCCAGGGCACCGTCGGGGTTCTCGGGGCCAAGAACGCCGCCCTGAAAGAGATGGTCTCCGCCCTTCTCGCCCCCGGCCGTCATCGTCTCACCAACGTTCCCTCGATCCTCGATGTGACCTTGATGTGCCAGGTCCTCGAGCACACCGGGTGTCATGTCGAGCAACACGGCCACGAGCTGCTGGTAGTCGTGCCCGACGAGCTGAAGCCGGAGGCTCCGATCGAATTGGTCCGGATGATGCGAGCTTCGATCGTCGTCCTCGGCCCTCTCCTCGCCAGGTGCGGCGAGGCCCGGGTCGCGCTACCGGGCGGCGACGACCTGGGAGCGAGGCCGATCGACATGCACCTCAACGGCCTCGAGTCGATGGGGGCGGACTTCGAACTGGTCCACGGCGAGCTCATAGCCCGGGTCGACGGCCGTCTCAAGGGGACCGAGGTCGAACTGCCCTTCCCGTCGGTGGGAGCGACGGAGAACCTGTTGTTCGCGGGGGCCCTCGCCGAGGGGGAGACCGTGATCGTCAACGCTGCCCGGGAGCCGGAGATCGAAGATCTCATCGCCCAACTCGTGGAGATGGGGGCGCAGATCACGGGCGGAGGCACGTCGCTGGTCACGATCCGTGGCATCGACCAGCTCACCCCTACCGAGCACCGTGTGATCCCCGACCGGCTCGAAGCCGGCACCTATGCCGCGGCAGGTGCCATCACTCAGGGAGACGTCACCGTCACCGGCTGTGATCCCGATCATCTGCGCATGGAGCTGACAAAGCTCGAAGAGGCCGGATGCGAGGTGGAGCGCGGCTCCGAATGGATGCGGGTCCGGGGCCCGGAGCGCCCTTCGCCGGTCGACTTCGCCACCCTTCCCTTCCCCGGTTTCCACACCGACATGCAGCCGCAGATGGTGGCGCTGCTGTCGGTGGCCAACGGGACTTCGGTGATCACCGAGAATCTCTACGACGCCCGATTTCGCTATGTGGGTGAGCTGGCGCGGATGGGAGCGGACATAACCACCGAGGCCCAGCACGCGATCATCCGAGGAGTGGAGCGACTCTCCGGCTGCCCCGTGCTGGCTCCCGACATCCGGGCCGGTGCGGCCCTGGTGCTCGCCGGGCTCCGTGCCGATGGTGTGACCGAGGTGGTCGACTCCGAGCACATCGATCGCGGTTACGAGGACTTCGCGGGTCATCTCGAGGCATTGGGAGCGAAGATCGAGAGGGCCTGATGCGAGCGCTGGTCACGGCCGTGGCCATGGTGGTCGGGTTGGCCACACCTGCCATGGGAGCCCATCCCGAGGGCTCGACGGTCGAGGTCTCGGTGGGAGGCGAGGGATATCTGGAGCTGAACGGCCGCCGATACCCGGGACCATTCGTGATCAGTGCCCAGTCCGATGGTGTGGCCGTAGTCGAGACGATGAGCCTCGACACTTACCTGGAAGGGATCAGGGAAGTCCCCTTCAGCTGGGACGCCGACGCTCTCGCCGCTCAAGCCGTCGCCGCCAGGACCTACCTGGCCTGGACCCTGCTCGGGGGTCGGACGCGGACCGGCACCCGCGTCGGTTACGACATCTGCGCCACGGCGGCATGCCAGGTATACGCCGGCGTCGAAGCCGTGCTGGGGGCCGATGGGGACCGATGGCGGGCCGCGGTGGCCGAGACTTCCGGCGAGATCCTCATCCACCAAGGTGAGCCGGCCCGGGCTTTCTACTCGTCGACGACCGCCGGGCGCACACGCAACATCGAGGACATCTGGCCCGGCTCGGAGCCGGCCCCATATCTGGTTGGCGTCCCGTCGACCGGGGAGGAGAGCCCATTCGTCGAGTGGTCATGGGAGCTCCCATCGTATTTGATGGAGCGCTTGCTGCGCGCCGCCGAAGTCGCCGGCGGACGGGTGCATGCCATAGCCAACAACACCACCGAGAACGGCCAGGGGCCGTGGACGATCGACATCGTCTCGGACACGGGCACCGTGTCGCTCGACACCTGGTCGCTGCGGGCGCGGATCAACGAGGCGGCGTCGATCATGCCCGATCGCCTCCCTGCCTCCAACGACGAAGGCAGGGTGTACCCGACGACGATCCTCAGCCCCGAGTACACGATCAGGCGTGAGGTCCGAGTGACGCACGCCGGCGGGGATGCCGTGGTGATGCCCTTCTACATCGTGGAGGGCGGTGGGTGGGGCCACCTGATCGGGATGTCCCAGTTCGGTGCCCAGGCCATGGCCGAAGCCGGTTCGAGCTATCCCGAGATCCTGGCTCACTACTACGGCGGGCTGACTCCGGTGCCCGGCGACGAGTTCCTTCCCGACCAGGTCTCGGTCGGGTTGGTGGTCGGGGCAGAGTCGGTGACCGTCGAGACCGATTCCTTCTTCAAGGTGACCCTGGACGGTGAGGAGCTCGAGGTGCCCGATCCTGGGGCATGGAGCTTTGCCTTCGAGGATGGGCGTCTGATCGTGGTTCCGCCTCCTTCCGGGCCGCCACGGGTGGCGCCCGGGCAACCC
>JBOGEU010000608.1:0-6533 GCA_050741995.1 Acidimicrobiia bacterium
TGGGAGCACGGCAAGTCGGTCACCTTCATGCCCAAGCCCATCTTCGAGGACAACGGCTCGGGAATGCATACCCACCAGTCCTTGTGGAAGGGCGGCGAGGCGCTCTTCTTCGATGAGGGGGGTTACGCCGGTCTCTCCGACATGGCCCGGTGGTACATCGGCGGCCTGCTCAAGCACGCCGCGGCGATCCTGGCCTTCGCCGCCCCGACCACGAACTCCTACCACCGGCTCGTTCCCGGTTACGAGGCACCGGTGAACCTGGTGTATTCGAGTCGGAACCGGTCGGCGGCTATCCGGATCCCCCAGTACTCCCAGGCTCCGGGGGCGAAACGACTCGAGTTCCGCTGTCCGGACCCGTCCTGCAATCCCTACCTGGCGTTCGCCGCCATGCTGATGGCGGGCCTCGACGGGGTACAGAATCGGATCGAGCCCCACGACCCGGTGGACAAGGACATATACGACCTTCCGCCGGCGGAGTTGGCGGGCCTGCCGTCGGTTCCGGGGAGTCTTCCCGAGGCGCTGGAGGCTCTCGGCAACGACCACGAGTTCCTGCTCCAGGGCGGGGTGTTCTCCAAGGAGCTGATCGATGCGTGGATCGACTACAAGATCGCGCACGAGGTCGACCCGGTGCGTCTCAGGCCACATCCGTACGAGTTCAGCCTTTACTACGACATCTGAGATGGGGGCCCGGAATGGCCCCCCATCTGCGTCAGACCTCTACGTCCTACGTGAGACGTAGGGCGTAGGGCGAGGGTCCGTCGGCAGACGGGCCCTCGTGTTGCCGCCATCGGGATCAGAAGATCTCGGGGCACCAGGGCCGGGGGACCCAGGCAAAGGCGGCATCGAGGGCGGTCAATGATTTGACGTCTCCGGTGAGACGGCCAGCGCGTGCCTGCTCTCGGAATCGCGGCTGCCCCATGTAGCCGGCGCCGAGATCCTCCAGGTCGAGTCTCACATCTGCCACATCTGAGGTCGCCGTGCATTCGACGTCGCCGCCCATGGCGCTGAGCCGATAGGTGCCCGAGACGTCCCCGATCGGGTCGGACACCTCGAAGGCCACGTTCACCGGGGCGGCATAGGAGCGGGCCTTCAATGCCGCAGGCACGTCCATGATTCGAATCCAGAGACCGTCGCCCCGAATGGCACGGGCCCTTCGCGTGCCGGCGAGGAGATCGAAGACCGGGTCCTCACCGGAGCGGAGATCGGCCACCGTTCGACTCACGAGGTCCTGGCTGAGCACGAATGACCAGAGACCGGCCCACGATTCGGGGCTGGTGCCGAACAGGTCCGTGACCATCACCTCGCCTGCACCGTGACCTTCGTCCCAATCCGACTTCGATCGGTAGGTGGCGATACCGTCGATCCCGTCGTCGCCGTCGACGACCGCATAGCGCAGCGAAGTCATCCCGTTCCGGGCCGACTCGGTGTCGCGGAACGAACGGTTCTCCCACCACTCCGGCGAGCGGCCGAAGAACCCGGGCACACCGGGCCGGATGCGGTCATAGAGCGGGGGCGCGAGCGCGATGGCTTCCTCCCTGTGGATCAAGCGAGCCCGGCTCGGCTCCGGGGCCAATCGGTGAAATTCGCTGTGGCCTCGATCCACCGTGATCTCGTAGCTGAAGGAGGCGCAGCCGTAGCCGAACCGCCCGTAGATGGCGCTGTCGGATGCCCAGAGACCGGCGATGGGCTCCTCGTGGTCCCTCACGTCGTCGAGATGGGAGCGCATCATGGCCCGGAGCAGGCCCTGGCGGCGGTGAGTCGGCACCACCGCCACCATGGTGGTGCCCCCACAGGGGACCTCGCTCCCCGGGACTGTCATAGTGAGGTCGAAGGCACCGGACGTGCTGACCATCTCTCCCTTGTCGAACCCGCATCGGACCCGATCGTGGGATATCAGGCGACGGAATCGCTCTGCACCTTCGGGTGGGTCGAAACCGAACACGACTCCCATGGTCTGCCTCATGGTCTCGAACTCATCGGGCGTGATCGCCCGGATCTCGACGGTCATCAGGCGTCGGGCGTGGTGCCCCCGGATGCAGTCCGGGCGTTCTCCACTTCTACGTCGAAGTCGGTGGCCGCGCTGGTGAAGGCGCTGACGGCAGCCCGCCGAAGATCGCCGGGATCTTCGGACCTGAGCCCGGACAGGGCCTCGCCGGCAGCCCGAGCGGCGAGGCCGATCACTCCGGCAATTGTCTCGTGGTTGCCTTCGAGCCCGGCTGGAGGGGTGAGTGCGGCGATCGAATCGGAAAGGGCCTGGGCCGAGGTGGCCACCGCCTCCATCCGGCTCTCGGCATCCTTGTACTCGATCTCCCTCGGATCGGCGTCGAAGCCGGTGTTCACAGTCACCAGCTCGGTATTCAAGATCTGGAGCTCTCCATTCACCCGGTCGAGCTCGGCGATGTAGGCGGCCGCGGCATCGTCGACAGTGCCACCGGTGGAACCGGGCGTGGTCGTCGACGAGGCTCCTCCCTCCAATGTCGTGACGGTGGTCCCTCCCGCCGCCAGGGTGGTGTCCGGGGAGGCTTCGGGGAGGGAGCGAACGAAGAAATAGGTGAACGCGATCATCCCCAGGATGACGAGGGGAAGGATCCAGCGGCCCGGCTTCGGGTCGGGGTTGACTGCCATGACCGGCAAAACGATAGCTGCCAGGGTGCGGTTCCCGGGGTGTCACCGATTCGGGGACCGGGGTGCCGGGCCCATCGCGAGTTTCGTGCAGGCGAACCCCTTGAAGTGAGCCCGGTAGGCCCATACGTTCGATCATGTGGAGCCGGAGAGGAACGAGGTGTACGAGCGCATCCCGTGGGAGACGCTCGAGGAGAAGAAGGGCGATCGCCAGTGGCTGCTGTACGGGATCGCCGGGGCGGTGGTCCTGGGTGCCCTCGCCTACTCATTCATGAGCAACCGCCCGGTCGCGGTCCCTATGGCCACGACCGCCCCGGTGGCGCAGGAGGCGCCTCAGGCCAGCGCCGTCACCGCCCAGCCACTTCCCCCGCCGGCGATCCCGACCGCGAGCACCGCACCGGTGGTGACTGCCGAGGCCGATCTCTACGCGGTGCACCCGGAGCGGGTCATCGACCGAGTCGCCGCCCACGCCGAATGGTTCGTGGCGGAGTACCTGACCGTGGACGGCTCGGAGCAGTCTCGGGAGACACTCGCCGCGCTGCTGCCGGCCGGGCTGCCACTACCGGTCGCTCCTGAGGGCACTCGTGTCTTCGTGGAGTGGGTGCGAACCGAGACCGTCGAGGAGATCGCCCCTCTCACCTACCGGGCGTCTGTGCTCGCCCGATCTCTGGCCGCCGCCGGAGACGGAATCTATCAACGGCAACCTCCGCTCGAGGTGACGGTCGAGGTCTCGATGACCGGCGAAGGGCCTCAGATCGTGATGCCTCCGTTGCTGGACCCGGTCGTCCCGGCTCCCGCCCCGGGGCTCACATTGGCATCGGTGCCGGAGGAGATCGGTGCCCTGGCCATGGAGCGATCGGGTGGGTCAGAGGTCGTCGGGGGCTTCCAGGGTGCCGACGGCGTCTGGCAGGTGGTGATGCTCGCCCCGGCGCCCGATGGGGTGACCCGCCCGGTGACGGTGCCCATCCCACCGTGATCGGGACCGTCAGGAGTCAGATCCGGGACCTGCAGACTCCGTTACGACGGCCCGCTCAGGCCCCGAACTCGGTCTCTAGGATCGCGCTTGCCTCGGGGATGATCGAGTCCCAGGAGACGTCGGGAGTCTTGGAAATGGTCACGAAGTCGGCGGTCATGAACATGCTGGTCACACCGGGTATGGCCAGGATCTCGCGGGCAAAGGCCTCTTCCGGCTCCGATCCGGTGACATGGGTGGTCGGCCCTCCGACCGGTTTCCCGACGGAGAACTTCATCGCATTCGGATTGGGCGACGGGGCGACGGTCACAGCCATTGTCGCCCGAGGCTAATCGGGTGGCATTGACCATTGGGGTGGACGTCGGCGGCACGTTCACCGATGTCGTGGCCTTCGACGGGGAGACGATCACCGGGCGCAAGGTGCCCACCACGCCGGATCAGGCGATCGGGGTGGCGACAACGCTCGAAGCGCTCGGTATCGGGGACGACTCCGTGTTCCTGCATGGCACCACGGCGGGGACCAATGCATTGCTCGAGGGACGGGGGGCCCGTACCGCCCTGGTCACCACCGCCGGGTTCGAAGACGTCGTCGAGATCGGTCGCCAGGCTCGGCCCTCTCTCTACGACTCGTTCGCCGACCGGCCGCCCCCGCTCGTTGAGCGATCGCTTCGCTTCGGGTTCGACGGGGA
Source organism: Acidimicrobiia bacterium (assembly GCA_050741995.1). Classification (GTDB taxonomy): domain Bacteria; phylum Actinomycetota; class Acidimicrobiia; order Spongiisociales; family ZC4RG35; genus JARDZU01. The sequence continues at coordinate 4,285 of JBOGEU010000608.1, forward strand.
TGTGACCGGTCTCGTCGATTCGCTGTCCAGAGAAAGTCCCGAGGCGGTTGCCGTGGCCCTGGTCCGTTCCTATCTCGAGCCTGGGGTCGAGCTCGATCTCGCCCAACGGCTGGGCTCCGAGCTCGACGTGCCGGTGTCGGTTGGGGCAGAGTTGTCGCCGGCCTTTCGTGAGTACGAGAGAGTCGCCACAACGGTGCTCAACGCGTTCCTCACCCCCGAGGTTGCCGGATATCTCGATCGTCTCGACGCCACGGTCCAGGCGGGGCGAAAACTGGTCATGACCTCGTCGGGTGGGCTCCTGCCCTTCGGGTCGGCTGTCGGCTACGCCGGTCGCCTCGTACTGTCCGGCCCGGCGGCCGGGGTGGTGGCAGCCACCGAGCTGGGTCAGGCCAAGGGGTACCAGTCTGTGATCAGCTTCGACATGGGCGGCACCTCGACGGACGTCTGTCGTATCGCCCGAGCCCGCTCATCGGCGAACCCACGCCACGGCGGGGCGGGACGGGTGAATCGAGTCCCCTCGCTTCCGGTCCGGAGCATCGGCGCCGGGGGAGGGAGCCTGGGCTGGATCGACGGAGGAGGGGCGCTGCGGGTGGGCCCGGCGTCGGCCGGATCGATCCCCGGCCCCGCAGCCTACGGGTTGGGGGGTGATCAGGCCACGGTGACCGATGCCAACACCGCCTTGGGTCGAATCCCGAGCGATGTCGCCCTCGGCGGATCGGTGGCGCTCGATCTCGTGGCAGCCCGCCGGGCGCTGGCTGTGATCGGCTCTGCGGTTGGGCTCGGGATCGATGACGCGGCATCCGGAATCGTCGAGGTCGTGGACACCCACATGGAGCGGGCGCTGCGCGCCGTGTCGGTGGAGGAAGGCGTCGATCCGAGAGATTCGGTCCTCGTGGCCTTCGGCGGTGCCGGAGGCCTGCATGCGTCCCGTCTCGCCAAACGTCTCGGGATGGTCAAGACCCTGATACCTCCGCTTTCCGGTGTTTTTTCCGCCTTGGGGCTACTCCTGGCCCGCCCCAGCAGCGACGCCACCCAGACGGTGATGCTCGTGGAAGGGTCTTCACTATTGCCCGGGGCGGTCGAGGCGATCGTCGCCAAAGCATGGGACACCTTCTCCCGAGACCATGGTTTCAAAGGGGATGACGTCACTGCTACCGGTGAGGTGCGCTATGTCGGGCAGGCCCATGAGCTCGCCGTCCCACTGACCGCCGCCTGGGCCGAGATTCGAGAGTCGTTCGAGGCAGACCATCGATCACGGTTTGGCTTCATCAGGGAGGGCCAGCCGATCGAGTTGGTCGATGTGAGAGCCGAGGTCAGGGGACCGGCGCCGCTGAGTTGGACTGACTTGCCGCTGGTGACCGCAACCGAGCCACCGTTTCCCGGCCTGTCAATGACCCTCGTCGAGGGCAGGGAAGCGGAGGCTGGGGTGTGGCAGCGAGGGGATCTGCCCACCGGATTCGAGACCAGCGGACCGGCGATCGTGATCGAGAGAGACTCGGCCATCTGGCTCGAGCCCGACGACACGATGTCCGTTCACGACGACGGAACACTGGAGATCGTCTGGTGAGCGGGAAATCGGAGCTGGCGACAGGTTTCGTCACCCGTGCCCTGAAGCATGTCGCAAATCCCTCGAAGGCCCCTGCGATGGCGGCGTACATGAAGACGGATATGCCGTTCTTCGGGGTGCAGAAGGGGGGCAGAGCCGTCATCCTCCGACAGCTGGTGCAGGACTTTCGGCCGGTCGATCGATCAGGGTACGAGGACCTTGTCATCGGCCTCTGGGCTCTTCCCCACCGCGAGGAGAAATACCTGGCGATTGCATTTGCCCGGCACTTCGAAGAGTTCGTCGTTCCCGCGTCCCTGCCCTTGTATCGCAGGTTGATCGTCGAAGGTGCCTGGTGGGATTTCGTGGACGAGGTCGCCACCAACCTGATCCGTCATCTGGTCTTGGAGCACCCCACGCAGACCTGGCCGGTCGTCGAACGGTGGATAGACGAACCGGACATGTGGCTGCGGAGGACAGCGATCCTGTGTCAGGTCGGAGCCAAGGAGAAGACGGACGCCCAGCGGCTTTTCCAGTTCTGTGCACGCCGGTCGTTCGAGAAGGAGTTCTTCATCCGGAAGGCGATCGGGTGGGCGCTGCGTGAGCACGCCAGGACCGACCCCGAAGCCGTCGCCCGGTTCGTGACCGAGCATCGGCAGGAACTGTCGGGGCTCAGCTTTCGCGAGGCCACCAAGCACATCGGGCA
>JBOGEU010000609.1:0-4826 GCA_050741995.1 Acidimicrobiia bacterium
CCGTTGCACCGTTTCGTAGTCGAATCGCTCCCGGCTGCGGACGATCGCCCGTCTCACATCGTGACGCTCCACCTCTCCGTCGGCATCGACGTCGAGCTCCCATACGATTGCAGGACGGTCCTGACCAGGGAGAAGGCTGGCGGCGTCCTCCGAGAGTGTGATCGGGTGCAGCGGGATCCGATGATCGGGGCAATAGACGGTGGTGCCTCGCCGCCGTGCTTCGGCGTCGAGCGGTCCACCCGGCACCACGAACCCCGGGATGTCGGCGATGGCGTAACGCAACCTCGATCTTCCTCCGGACCGCTCCTCGAAGGCGATCGCCTGGTCGAGGTCGTTCGCGTCGGGGGGATCGATGGTCACGAATGGGACCTGGCGCAGGTCCTCGCCCTCTACGAGAGGTGACTCCGCTCGTGTCTTGGCCTCACGAAGCGCCTCGGGCGGGAACTCCATCGGGAGCTCCTCCTTCTCCCTGATGCGCTGATAGATCTCCGCCAGCCGGGCAGCGCGGAGACGACGGTCAGGCAACCTCGGTCTCGACTCCGGCCGGGACGTCGTATTCGACCACCACGTCGTCGCCGGCCAGATCGATCCTGATCGTGGCCCCATCACCGACTTCGCCGCCGATCAGGGCGCGACCGATCCTGGTCTCCAGCTCGTGGGAGATGAAACGGCGCAGTGGCCTCGCCCCGTATACCGGGTCGAAGCCCTGCTCGGCAATGAATCGGAGAGCGGGCTCGCTGATCTCGACGGTCATGTTGCGGTCGGCGAGACGCCGACGCACATCGTTCAACATGAGATCGACGATCTGCTCGATCTCGGTGAGATCGAGCGGCTTGAACAGCACTATGTCGTCGACCCGGTTGAGAAACTCGGGACGGAAATGACGGCGCAGCTCGGCGAGGACCATGTCTCGAGCCTCGGGCTTGATCTCACCCGAACCGGTGATGCCCTCGAGCAGGTATTGGGATCCGATGTTCGAGGTCATGATGACAACCGTGTTCCTGAAATCGACCGTCCTTCCCTGGGCGTCGGTGAGCCGGCCGTCGTCGAGCACTTGCAGGAGCGTGTTGAACACGTCGGCATGGGCCTTTTCGATCTCGTCGAAGAGCACCACCGAGTAGGGCTTTCTCCTCACCGCCTCGGTGAGCTGGCCACCCTCCTCGTAACCGACGTAACCGGGCGGTGCCCCAAGCAGACGGCTGACCGTGTGACGCTCTTGATACTCGCTCATGTCGATGCGGACCATGTTCTCTTCGGTGTCGAAGAGGGCCTCGGCCAGGGCCTTCGCCAGCTCGGTCTTGCCGACTCCGGTCGGCCCGAGGAAGACGAACGAGCCGATGGGGCGTCTCGGGTCCTTGATCCCGGAACGGGCCCGGATGATGGCGTCGGCCACCAGCTGCACAGCCTCGTCCTGGCCCACCACACGCTCATGGAGAACCTCGTCGAGACGGAGCAGCTTCTCCCGCTCCCCCTCTTGGAGACGGCTCACCGGGATCCCGGTCCATCGGGAGACGATGTTTGCAATCTCATCCTCGGTCACCACCTCCCGAAGCAGACGGTGGGGCCCCTGCTCGACGGCCAGCCTGTCCTCCTCGGCCTTCAGTTTTCGCTCCAGCTCGGGGAGCTCACCATGACGGAGCTGGGCCGCCCGGTCGAGGTCGTAGGCGCGTTCTGCTTCCTCGGTCTCGCGATGCTTCCGCTCCAGCTCAGCCCTCAGCTCCTGGACATGCTTGAGGGTCTCCCGTTCCGCATCCCACTGGCTGCGCATCGCTCCTGCCTCTGTTTTCAGGTCTGCCAACTCGCGGCGCAACTCCTCGAGCCTCTTCTTGCTGGCCGAGTCCTTCTCCTTGGCCAGGGCGGCCTCCTCTATCTCGAGCCGGGTGACCCTGCGGCTCAACTCGTCGAGCTCGGCCGGCATCGAGTCGATCTCGGTGCGGAGCATGGCGCAGGCCTCATCTACGAGGTCGATCGCTTTGTCCGGTAGGTAGCGGTCCGTGATGTAGCGATGGCTGAGGACCGCAGCAGCCACCAGGGCGGAGTCCTGGATCTTGACTCCGTGGAAGACTTCGAAACGCTCCCGCAGGCCACGCAGGATCGAGATGGCATCCTCGACCGAGGGCTCGTCCACCAACACGGTCTGAAAGCGGCGCTCCAGAGCCGCATCCTTCTCGATGTGCTTGCGGTACTCGGCGAGGGTGGTGGCACCGATCATGTGCAGCTCGCCCCGGGCCAGCATCGGCTTGAGCATGTTCCCGGCATCCATGGCGCCCTCGGCGGCACCGGCGCCCACCACCGTGTGCAACTCGTCGACGAAGAGCAGGATCCCGCCCTCGGCCGCCTTCACCTCCCCGAGCACGGCCTTCAACCTCTCCTCGAACTCACCCCGGTACTTGGCGCCGGCGATCAGGGCCCCCATGTCCAGCGCGAACACCGTCTTGTCACGGAGACCCTCCGGCACGTCGCCGCGCATGATGCGCTGGGCAAGGCCCTCGACGATGGCTGTCTTCCCCACTCCGGGGTCACCGATGAGCACCGGGTTGTTCTTGGTCTTCCGGGAGAGGATCTGGACCACGCGCCGGATCTCGCTGTCCCGGCCGACCACCGGGTCCAGCTTGCCGGTTCGGGCATCCTCTACCAGGTCCCTCCCGTATTTCTCCAGCGACTCGTAGGAGGACTCGGGTGTGGCCGAGGTCACCCGCTGGTTGCCCCGGATCGCGGTCAGCGCGGCGAGAAACCCGTCACGTGTGATGCCTTGGGCGCTGAGCAGGCGCTTGGCCGCCGTGTCGTCCCGCTCGCCGAGAAAGGCGGTGATCAGATGCTCCACCGAGACGTACTCGTCTTTGAGCCGCTTCGCATCCCGCTCGGCGGACTCAATCAGCTGGGCGAGACGCTGGGTGATCCTGATCGCATCCGGCGAGAGACCGGGGCCGGACACACTCGGGCGCCTGGCCAGCTCGCCCTCGAGGTCCGAAGCCAGCCGCGATGGATCGCCGCCGGCCTGGGTGATCAGTCGGGGCACCAGACCGTCGGGTTGGGTGACGAGGGCCAACAGCAGATGCTCCCCGTCCACCTCGGGATGCCCGAGCCGAATCGCCATCGACTGCGCCTCGCTCAGGGCCTGTTGTGACTTCTCGGTGAGCCGATTCAGTTCCATTGCAAGGTCTTGCTCCAGTTCACAGCGCGCCTCCGTGAGCCTTTCCCGATCCTAGGCCGGGTCTTTCCGGCCGATTCCCCGTAAACCGGCGAACGCCGTTCTTCGTGTTTATGTGAGTGAGCACGATTCAACGCATTAGGAGCCACGTGCCTTCCGGACCGGACGCGACACCTGAAACCGATTCCTTCGAGGTCTTCTACCGACGTGAGTACACCCGGATGGTGGCCGTCGCCCGCGCCCTCCTCGGTAGTGGCGCACAGGCCGAGGACCTGGCCCAGGAGTCCTTCGTGGCGGCCCACCGGAATTGGGACCGCATCTCCGGATACGACGACCCTCGGGCATGGGTGCGGAGGGTCCTGGTCAACCGGGCCACATCGTTTCACCGGCGGCGCGGAGCAGAGTGGCGAGCCATCACACGGCTCGGTGCCCGGGCCGGGGACGACACCCTCCCCGATCTGTCGCCACCGGCCACCGAGGTGTGGGACGAGGTCCGCCATCTGCCGAGACGCCAGGCCCAGGCCACCGTCCTCCATTACGTGGGCCAACTCACCGTGGCGGAGATCGGCATGGTCATGGGCTGTAGCGCAGGGGCGGTGAAGAGCCATCTGCACCGGGCGAGGGAGCGTCTCAGCCGCAGTCTGGTGGCATGGAAGGAGGAGGCGATATGAGGCACTCGAGCGATCTCGAGCAGCGGCTGGAGCAGGCATCCGAGGAGGTGCGTCGAGTCGCCGCCCACTCCGCCCCGCCCCCGATCGAGGAGAAGGGCCGGCCATGGCACCGGGGGTGGATGGTGTTTGCCGCGGCGTTCGGAGCGGTGGTCATCGCTGTCGGCGTGCTCCCGATGCTGTCCCGTTCCGGGGACCCGGATCTGCTCGGCGAGCCGTCGCCGACCACCACACAGGCGGTGACTTCGACGACACTGCCTGCCGCCACCACCAGCACCCCGGCGGTGACCGCCGACTGTTCCGCCGCCGGTCTTCCCCAGCCTGCGGATCAGGAAGGTCTGCCGGCGCCGGTGGCCGAGGCTCGCCGGGCGATGGCCGCGGCCGCCGTCGCTTGCGATTTCGATGCTCTCGAAGTTCTGGCCGGGGCCGACCTCAACACCAGTTTCGGAGGCGGGGGCTTCTCCAACATCCCGCGGTGGGAGGAGGAGGGCACCTATCCCGCCCTCGAGCTCATGGTGAAGCTCTTCGACACCCCCTATGCCGTCCAAGAATTCGAAGGGCTCCCCCGCTACTACGTATGGCCGTCGGCGTTTGTCTATGACACCTGGGAGGAGATCCCGCCCGCCGACCTCGAAGCCCTGCTGACGGTCTACACCCAGGAAGAGCTCGACCAGTACGCCGAATTCGGGTCCTACGCCCTGTGGCGCATCGGCATCACCGAAGACGGGACCTGGAAGTTCTTCGTTGCCGGCGACTGAAGAAGCGCCTCCGAGCACCCCTCGATTGAGTCCGTCCCAACAAGGAGGTTCGATGAACTGGGGGCGGCTGCTCTTCGGGGTCCTGATCGCGGTGGGTGCACTGCTGCTTCTGGACAACGCCGACGTTCGGGGCCTGCTCTTGTTCGACGGGATCGAGAACGTGACCGTGAAAGACGTGATCTCGCCCGACGCGCCGATCCTGGCGATCAACGCCACCGTTCTGTTCGGCGGTCTCGAGATCAAGCACTG
>JBOGEU010000610.1:0-2751 GCA_050741995.1 Acidimicrobiia bacterium
GCCTTCGCCCACTACCGCTGGTAGGCCGACGGTCCCAACGGAGTAACTGACAAGAGATACCCCCGAACGTTCCAGCAGGCGGGCCCCGACACCGAGACGAGCCCGAACCACAGGACGTGGGACGTTCACAACCTCATAGCGAGTCGGAGTAATAGAAGAAGAAGATGAGCAACGGAAACGCTGCCATATCACATTTGCGCCAGGTGCCATTGAGCCGTACCCGAAACATCGGGATCATGGCTCACATCGACGCGGGTAAAACGACCCTGACCGAGCGCATCCTCTATTACACCGGCCGTAACTACAAGATCGGCGAGGTCCACGAGGGCGCCGCCACCATGGACTGGATGACCCAAGAGCAGGAGCGGGGGATCACCATCACCTCCGCTGCCACCACCTGTATCTGGCACGACCATTGGATCAACATCATCGACACCCCGGGACACGTCGATTTCACGGTCGAGGTGGAGCGGGCGCTTCGGGTCCTCGACGGCGCGGTAGCCGTGTTCGACGGTGTCGCCGGAGTGGAGCCCCAGTCCGAGACCGTATGGCGCCAGGCCGATCGCTACGGGGTGCCCCGGATCTGTTTCATCAACAAGTTGGATCGGACCGGGGCCGACTTCTATTACGACGTCCAATCCATCATCGATCGTCTCGGCGCCCGACCCCTGGTGATGCAGCTCCCGGTCGGCACCGAGGGTGACTTCAGGGGTGTCGTCGACCTGATCGAGATGAAGGCCCACGTCTGGAAGGGCGACGACGGCAAACAGTGGGACACGATCGAAATCCCCGACGACCTCGCCACCCACGCCGCCGAGTACCGCGAGCGGCTCCTCGAGGCGGTTGCCGAGACATCGGAAGAATTGCTCGACAAGTACCTCGAGCATGGAGACCTCGACGTGAAGGAGATCCAGGAGGGGGTGCGCAACGGGACACTGTCCGGCGATTTCACCCCGGTCCTCTGTGGGTCGGCCTTCAAGAACAAGGGCGTCCAGCTCCTGCTCGATGCGATCGTGGCCTACCTGCCCAGCCCGTCCGACCTCCCGTCGATCCGCGGTTTCAAGCCGGGCGACGAGGAAGTCGTCATCGAACGGCGCCCGGAGGACCACGAGCCGTTCTCCGCCCTGGCCTTCAAGATCATGTCCGATCCTCATGTCGGCAAGCTGACCTACTTCCGGGTTTACTCGGGGCACGTCGCCAAGGGTGACACCGTCCTCAACACGACCACCGGGCAGAAGGAGCGCCTGGGCCGCATCCTTCGCATGCACGCCAACGCACGCGAGGACATCGATGACATCTTCACCGGGGACATAGTGGCCGGCATCGGCTTCAAGAACACAACCACCGGCGACACCCTGTCCTACCCGGGTCACCCGGTACAGCTCGAGTCGATGGAGTTCCCAGCCCCGGTGATCTCGGTGGCCATCGAGCCCAAGACCAAGTCCGATGACGAGAAGCTCTCCGAATCCCTACATCGGCTCTCGGAAGAGGACCCCACGTTCCTGGTGCGCACCGACGAGGAGACCGGTCAGACGATCATCTCCGGCATGGGCGAGCTGCATCTGGAGATCCTCGTCGATCGACTGCTCCGCGAGTTCAAGGTGGATGCCAGTGTCGGCAAGCCACAGGTCGCATATCGCGAGACCATTCGCCGGGCCATCGAGAAGGTGGAATACCGTCACGTGAAGCAGACCGGTGGCAAGGGCCAGTACGCCCATGTGGTGATCAATCTCGAGCCGACCGGCCCCGGTGGCGGCTACGAGTTCGTCGATCAGATCAAGGGCGGCCGGGTCCCCCGCGAGTTCATCCCCTCGGTCGATGACGGCATCGAAGAGGCCTTGGAGCAGGGCATCGTCGCCGGCTACCCCTTGGTCGATGTCAGGGCCGTCCTCGTCGACGGCTCGGCGCACGATGTCGACTCATCCGAGATGGCGTTCAAGATCGCGGGGTCGATGGCACTTCAAGAGGCTGCCCGCAAGGCCGGCGTGAAGATCCTGGAGCCGATAATGGAGGTCGAGGTCACCACACCCGACGAGTACATGGGCGATGTCATCGGAGACCTCAACAGCCGCCGGGGCAAGGTCGAGGGCATGACCCAACGGGGTAACAGCCAGGTGATTCGGGCTCAGGTCCCGATGTCGGAGATGTTCGGATACGCCACAGACCTCCGGTCGAAGACACAGGGGCGTGCCACCTACTCGATGCAATTCCACTCATATCAGGATGTCCCCGACTCGATCGCCGATGAGATTGTGGCGAGCCGACGCGGCCAGCCCTGACGGTCGAGAAATAGAGACGTAGGAAACGGATAGAGGAGCCAAGAGGAAATGGCGAAGGCGAAGTTTGAGCGTACGAAGCCGCATGTGAATGTGGGGACGATGGGTCATATTGATCATGGGAAGACGACGTTGACGGCTGCGATTACCAAGGTGTTGGCGGAGCGGGTTGGTGGTTCGAATCAGATGACGTCGTTTGAGATGATTGATAAGGCTCCTGAGGAGCGGGAGCGGGGGATCACGATTCAGATCGCTCATGTGGAGTATGAGACGGAGAATCGTCATTATGCGCATGTGGATATGCCGGGTCATGCGGATTACATCAAGAACATGATTACGGGGGCGGCGCAGGTGGATGGGGCGATTCTGGTGGTGTCGGCGGCTGATGGTCCGATGCCTCAGACCAGGGAGCATGTTCTTTTGGCTCGTCAGGTTGGGGTGCCTTCGATTGTGGTGTTTTTGAACAAGGTGGACA
>JBOGEU010000611.1:0-1522 GCA_050741995.1 Acidimicrobiia bacterium
ACGTATGGGAGTGTCGAACGAGAGCAGCTCACCCTGGCCATGGAGATCCTCGATGCGCTCCCACCTGCCAGTTCGAAGGTCGAGCGGCTGTCGGCGACCGATTTGGCGGTGCTCGCCAATCGTGAGCTTGATCACTACCGCGCTCTACATCCGGAGCTGAGCTCTTTGGTCCATGTGAGCCAGACCGCTCCGGGGGTGATGGTGGAAAACGGCGATCTGTTCATCGGGGCCGACACCACCGTTGCCGTCACCCGGGTGGAGCAGTTGCTCCAGCACGAGATCGGGATCCATGTCCTGACCCATGTCAACGGTAGCGCCCAGCCGATCAGGATGCTCGCCCTTGGTCTTGCCGGCTACGAGGCGACACAGGAAGCGCTCGGGGTCCTGGCGGAGCACCTGAGCGGTGGCTTGGGACCGCGGAGATTGCGCGTCCTGGCCCTCCGGGTTTTGGCGGCCGAGTCAGTCAGCGACCGTGCCGCGTTCCGTGAGACGTACCAACTGCTGGAGCGTCACGGCGCCGGCCGTTACATCGCGTTCATGACGACGATGCGGGCGCATCGATCGGGTGGCATGACAAAGGACGCGCTGTATCTGGCCGGTCTCATCCGACTTCTCGCCCATCTCAGGGAAGGCGGGCGCCTCGATTCGTTGCTGGTAGGAAAGGTATCGTTGGCCGATGAGCCACTGGTTGCCGAGTTGCTCGCTCGAGGTGTCCTGATCGCACCACCCTTGATGCCAAGATTCCTGGAACAGACTGCCGCTCTCGAGCGGCTCGACCGGATTCGACGAGGCGAAAGTGTCATCGAGCTGAGAGGTGTCGCCGTATGAAATTGGGACTGGTCGTCAACGATGTAGCCACCGAGAAACCGCAATACAGCACCACTCGTCTGGCTCTGGCCGCCAAGAAACGGGGGCACGAAGTCTGGCTGATGGGCGTCGGTGACCTCTCGCATAACGACTCTGGAACTGTGATGGCACGAGCCCGCGGTCCCGAGAAGAAGGCGTACCGATCTCTGAAGAGCTTCCTCGAGGACATCCAGAATCCAGAGGCCACCGCGGATCTGATCTCGGTAGACGACCTCGACGTGTTGATCCTTCGCAACGATCCCTCCGAGGATGCGGTCGAGCGTCCATGGGCCCAAGCCTCGGGTGTCCTCTTCGGTCAGCTCGCCTCAGCCGCGGGGGTGCTGGTCGTCAATGATCCTGTTCATCTAGCCGATGCGCTCAACAAGACCTACTTCCAACATTTCCCAGAGGAGGTTCGGCCCCGAACCCTCATCTCCCGGACCGGTGGCGACATCAAGGACTTCGTCGAAGACCTGGGGGGCCGGGCGGTGCTTAAACCTCTCCAGGGCTCGGGTGGTCAGGGAGTATTCCTGGTCACCGGGAAGAAGGGACAGAACCTGAATCAGATAATCGAGACCATCACCCGGGACGGATTCGTCGTGGTCCAGGAGTATCTCAGAGAGGCGGAGAGGGGCGACGTCCGCCTCTTTGTGATGAATGGCATGCCGCTGGAGGT
>JBOGEU010000612.1:0-7186 GCA_050741995.1 Acidimicrobiia bacterium
TCTCTCCACGGTGCGTGCCGCGGACCAGATCCTGGTCATCGACGAGGGCCGGATCGTCGAGCGAGGGGCTCATGCCGCCCTGGTGGCGGCGAAGGGCCTTTACGCCGCCCTGTACCAGACCCAGTTCATCGAGGCCGCCTCCGCCTGACCGGTCAGGCGCCCCGGGTCAGGTTCTCGATCAGCAACTGATGGTCGGTGGCGAGGAGAAGGACCTCCCCGTCGTGGGACAGCCAGAGTCGGGGGCCGACCTCCAGCCAAACCTGCTTCGGCAACGCCTCGAGGTTCTTCCGCTTCCTGGCCGACGGCGCCGCATAGGCGAGGACACTGGAAGTCGGGCCGCCCAAGGCGTCGAGATGACCGATCAGGTCGTAGCTGCCGAAGAGATAGGCAAGAGCCTCGGCATGATCGATCGGCCCCGCATCCGAGAACCACTCGACCCGTTGGCACACGGCGCAGGCCGACACCGCGACCCGGCCCACCCATGTCGGCTTGTGATCACACCACTCGAAGTTCTCCATGTCCGAGAAGCTACGAAGCGGGTGTGACAGAAACGCCGGAGCCTCGCTCCGGCGTTCGTTTTGAGCTCTGATGGCGAAGCCCTCAGAGCTCCAAGGCCGGCATCTCGGAGGTGTCCTCGAATCGACTGCCGGGGACGAGAAGGAGGGGAAGATGCGATTTGTCCATCACCCTCGCCGACACGCTGCGCCAAGCCTCCTCGGTGAAGAGACGGCGGGTGGCGCCCATCATCACCAGCTCGGCACCGACGTCCTCGGCGGTGTTGATGATCGCCTCGGCCGGGTCGTCGCCTTCGACAAAGCGAACGTCAGAGCTCATTCCCGATGCCTCGAGGGCGGCAACGATCGGCTCGACGGCCTTCTGGCCTCGCTCCTCCAGGTATCGGGCCGCCTTGGCTTCGGCATGTGAGGATTCGATGGGGGAATCGTCGAGGAATGATCGGCGCACGTCGTCGTCGAGGGAATCGAGGAATGATCGGGGGACCCTGACGACGGTCATCACGGTCACCCGCTCGGCCTCCGCATTGAGACGGCGGCACAATTCGGCGACTGGAGCTGACGGAAGGACCCCGGTCGTAGCGATCAGGATGCGCACCGGGCTGAGATTAGGGTGTCCCCTCTGTCTTTGTCGTTGCGAGAGACGTGGACGCCGAACTACTCAACAAGGTGACCTGGAAGATCCCCAACGCCCTGGTGCTGATCGGTTCGGCTTCGGGCGCGGAATGGAACGGGATGACGGCTTCGTGGGTCACCCAACTGTCGATGGAGCCGGTCCTGATCGGGGTCGCCGTCGACAACAAGGCGATCACCCACCGTCTCATCTCGGAGGGAGGCAGCTTCAGCGTCAACCTGTGGTCCGCCGAGGACACACGTGTCTTCGTCAAGTTCTCCAAGCCCGCCGAGCGGGATGGGAGCACCCTCAACGGCAGACCGGTGCATGTCGGCAAGACCGGGGCCCCGATCTTCGACGAGGCAGTGGCCTGGATGGATTGTGAGGTGCGCCACGTCACCGACCTCGGAACTCATACCCTGTTCGTGGGGGAGATCGTCGATGCGAGTGTCGAAGTGGAGGAGCAGCGCGCCGCGGCGCTCGCTGACACCCGCATGAAATACGGAGGGGTGAAGCGGGGCGGGCATTGACTGCTCTGCCGGCGGACGAGGAGGATCATGGAAGTCTCGGTTGAGGGAAAGGTCGCCCTGGTCACCGGTGCCAGTCGTGGCATCGGTCAGGCGACCGCCCTGGAGCTGGCGAGGAGCGGAGCGGAGGGGATCACCATCACCTCGCGCAAGACGGAGAACATGGAGGCGGCCGCAGCCGAGCTCGTGGCTGCCGGCGTCGACCGCGACCGGCTGCTCGCTCTCCCGGCTCGGGCCGACTCCGAGGAAGCGGCCGAAGAGACGGTGGCGCTGACCGTCGAACGGTTCGGTGCGTGTGACATCCTCATCAACAACGCCGGGACCAATCCGTCGGCGGGAAGGCTCATGGATGTCGACCTGGGCGCCCTCGACAAGACCTGGGCGGTCAACCAGCGCGCCCCCTTGCTTTGGGTCCGAGCCGCTTTCCGGGCATGGATGGAGCGCAACGGAGGCTCGATCGTGAATGTCGCCTCGGTCGGTGGGCTGCGCCCGAGCCCAATCACCGGTGCCTACAACATCTCCAAGGCCGCGCTGGTTCACATGACTCTTCAGCTCGCCCACGAGCTGGCTCCCGAGATCCGGGTCAATGCCGTCGCCCCGGCGGTGGTCAAGACCCGGCTCTCCGAGATGCTGTGGCAGGACGAGGCGGCGGCGACGCGGATGCACCCCCTGGGCCGTCTCGGAACCCCGGAGGACATCGCTCGGGCCATTGTCTTTCTGGTCTCCGATGCGGCGGATTGGATGACAGGCGTCATACTTCCGGTTGACGGGGGCGTGACCGGAGCGTCGTCTTCGGGTATCGCCTGAGTGTTCCCGAGCCCGAGACCGCCTTGACCCACCCCAATCCCGACCCCGATCTGGCCCTCCGCTACCTGGCAGGAGCGAGCGACGACACCGCCCTATTCGCACACGCCCGTCGTCTCCGTGACGAGGGCCGGGGCCGGATCGTCACCTACAGCCGAAAGGTCTTCATCCCCCTCACCACGCTCTGCCAGGACCGCTGCACGTATTGCACCTTCGCCAAGCCTCCCGGGGCCGGCGGGATGTACCTCGAGCCGGACGAGGTGCTCGCCGTCGCCAAGACCGGGGACGAGGCGGGGTGCACCGAGGCCCTGTTCACACTGGGGGATCGCCCGGAGGCGAGATGGCCCCAGGCCGCCGAGTTCCTCGAGGCGAAGGGCATGGCCTCGACCATCGAGTACGTCGCTGCCATGTCCGCCCTGGTGCGCTCGGAGACCGATTTGTTCCCCCATGCCAACCCCGGGCTGATGGACGACGACGACATGCGGCTGCTTCGCCCCACCAACCCGTCGATGGGAATGATGCTGGAGAACATCTCGCCACGTCTGATGGAGCCGGGAATGCCCCATCACGGCACCCACACCAAGGATCCTGCGCAGCGGGTGGCCACCATCGAGGCGGCGGGGAGGATGAGAGTCCCCTTCACCACCGGGATCCTGGTCGGCATCGGCGAGACCCGGGAGGACGTCGTCGACTCCCTCTTCGCCCTCCGTGACCTGGCCGAAGGCACCGGGGCCATCCAGGAGGTCATCATCCAGAACTTCAGGGCGAAGGCAGATACCCCGATGCGCCGGTCGGCGGAGCCCGTGCCCAGATGGTTCGCCCGGGTCGTCGCCCTCGCCCGGTGGATCTTGGGCCCCGAGGCCAATGTCCAGGTCCCGCCCAATCTGACGGAGGGATTCGAGATGTATCTCGAAGCCGGGATCAACGACTGGGGCGGTGTGTCGCCGCTCACCATCGACTGGGTCAACCCCGAGGCCCCGTGGCCCCATCTCGGCGAGCTACAGGCGAGGACCGAGGGCGCCGGCTTCGAGTTGAGGCCGAGGCTGCCCGTATACCCGGAGTTCATCGACGAGGATTGGATAGACCAAACCCTCTACCCACAGGTCGTGGCCGCCTCGGACCGGGACGGCCTGGCTCGCATCAAGGAGAGATCAGGAGCGAAATGAGAACGATCACCTTCCTCAGGGTGAGGCCGGCCGACCAGTTGGCCGAGCCGAGCGCCACCAGTCGTCGGCGGGAGGGGACCACCACCGTCGAGATGAGCTCCCCCTCGGCTGTGGAGATCGCCGCCGGCCACAAGGCCGGCGTGCTCGTGGTCGCCGGTTCGGTCTCCGAGGCCGAGGCGGCGGCCTGGGTGGTGGGGCCCGGCGATGCGCTCGAGCTCACGCGGCGCGGGGTGCCCGGCTGGCGGATCACAGTCGTGGCGGATGGGCCCCGGGAGGCGATCCTCGACGCATTGGCCCGATCCCGGGCCGGGCATGTGCGCTCGACGCGATCCGACACCTTCGAAATCGCGACATTGAGTGGGCTCCCCGGTCTCGGCACCTCGGTCTCGGTCTTCGTCGACGATGTCCCTCAGGCGATGAGGGCCGTCGAACAGGGCGCCAGCGACCTGCTGTTGCGAGACTGGGACGTGGAGAGGATCGGCGAGCTGCGGTCGGCACTCGACGACTGCCTGCTGGTCGAGCGGACGGCCTTCCCACTCGGGGTCGAGATCGACGAGGCACGGCAGATATTGAGCGCAGATGCGTTCACGGCCTGGCTGGGTCAGATCGACGGCTCGGGGGCGGCCCGACCTCGATACGCGTGGGCGCCGGGGAAGGACATGGAGCCTCCGGTCCCTCGGGATCGGTTGTCTGCGGAGTGGCTCGACCGCTCGTGGGTCGGCGGCGCGCCGTCGGGGCTCCCCGGGTCTGCCGGCGATCTGGCGCCCATCCTCGAGCGGTCGCTGGAAGGCGTGCTCCCGACTATCGGCGAGCTCGAGGCCTTGTTCCGCGCCCGGGGGGATCAGGTCGACGCCATCGCCCATGTCGCCGACACATTGCGCGCCCGGGCAGTGGGCGACACCGTCACCTATGTGGTCAACCGCAACATCAATTACACCAACCTCTGCTATTTCCGCTGCGGCTTCTGCGCTTTCTCCAAGGGGCCGCGAAGCCTCAACCTCAGAGGGGAGCCCTACTTGATGGGTCTCGACGAGATCGTCGACAGGGCGGTCGAGGCCTGGGACCGAGGCGCCACCGAGGTGACGCTCCAAGGCGGGATCCATCCCGACTTCACCGGGAACTTCTATGTCGACGTGGTCAAGTCGATCAAGGAGCGTCTCCCCGACATGCACATCCACGGGTTCACCCCGCTGGAGGTGTGGCAAGGGGCGGAGACGCTGGGAATCCCGGTGCGCAGATTCCTCGAGGAGCTCAAGGAGGCGGGCCTGGGCACTCTCCCCGGCACCGCCGCCGAGATCCTCGACGACGAGGTCCGGATCCATCTCTGCCCGGACAAGATAAGGACCTCGCAGTGGGCATCGGTGATGATCACCGCACATGAGCTGGGGCTGCGCGCCACGTCGACGATCATGTTCGGCCACATCGACCACCCTCGGTCCTGGGCGAATCACCTCGAGGTGATCCGCCAGGTCCAGCGGCGCACTGGTGGGTTCACCGAGATGGTCCCGCTTCCCTTCGTTCACATGGGCTCTCCGATCTTCCTCAAGGGCAGGGCACGTCCCGGGCCGACGTGGGACGAAGTCGTCTTGATCCACGCCGTGTCCAGGATCGCCCTCGACGGGCTGGTGCCCAACATCCAGGCGTCCTGGGTGAAGCTCGGGCTCGACGGTGGCCGGCGTCTCCTCGATGCCGGGTGCAACGACCTGGGGGGGACCCTGATGGGCGAGATCATCACCCGCTCTGCGGGCGCCGAGCACGGTCAGGAGGTCACACCTCAGCAGTTCCGCGAGGTGATCGAGGCCGCGGGCCGGGCCCCTGCAATGCGCTCGACGACATACGAGACCCTGGATCGGGTGTGAGAACCCCCTCGACGCGCTCGCTGGCGTCGGTCCCCCCGCTCCGCAGGGGGACAACCCTCAGCCCCGATAGGTGAGACCCTTGGGGGCGGCGGCGAAGCCCCACTCGACCAACGCCGGGGCCAGCGGTGAGTTGGGGGCCGGTCTCCCGTTGACGGTGTTGACCGTGGTGCGGCGATGACGTGAGGCGATGGTGGAGAGGCCGCGGCCCAGATACCCGTATGTCGACGTGTCCGGGGCGAGGACGGTGAGGTTGCGCCGACCCTTGTCGAGATACCCGATCAGTTCCCCGGCCCAGAGGAACACGTAGGCGCCGGCATCCCGGGCGAGCCGGGTGTCTTCGACCTCGGGCCAGGGGAGTGTCGCCCCGTACGGATTTGCCGGGTCGGTCGCGGCGAGGACGGTCAGATGCTGTTCGGGCTCGGCGCGCAGCCGGTCAACGGCCCCGGGCAGGGCGAACTGGGACCCGCCGAGGCCTTCGACAAAGTAGCCCCTTCGCACCCGACCCGTCTCCTCGAGATGGGCGAGCACCGGGTAGAGCGCGCTGAAACCGCCGGGATAGCCCTCGGCCAGCACCGTCGTCCGGCTCACCATGCCGTGGCGATCGAGGAGGAGCCGCGCCCAGGCGGAGTGCCGTTCGGTCTCGGTGGCGTCGGGCCGGATCAGGTGTGCGGTGAGTGACCAGCGACCTCCGGCATGAGCCGGGAACTGTGAGGAGAGGGATCTCCTCCTGGTGTTGGAGCGCCGGTTACGGCGTTGGGCGAGCGCCCTGACCGGTGCCAGCGTGTCGTTGGTGACGTGCCCGGACCAAACCAGGTCCCAGAGATGCTCGAGCAGCAGGTCGGGATCGCCACCGCCGACCCCGCTGTAGATGTCCCGGAAGAAGCTGGCGCCACGACTCTCCATATGATGGACGATGACGGCCGCCTCGGGAGTGTCCGGCAGCGCACCCGGCCCCCGCCACAGCGTGCCCAGTGCCGAGCGCGGGTACAGGGCGAGCTTGCCATCCGAAGAGCCCAGCCCGTCATGGCCGATCCAGACCAGGTCGCCCTCGAGGAGGAGCCGATCGAGAAGGGGACCGGGGTCTTCCACACGGGCGGACAGCACGTCGCGCTCGAGGACCGAGGCCGGGATCACCGCCCCGGTGAGCCGGGCGAGGGCATCGGTCAGTGACGTCGCCCCCCGTGGCGGGTCGTCACGGACACCGTGCCAGGCGACGGTGAAGGCGGCATGCGCGGCCGGGGAGACAGGCTCGATCTCACGGCGGAGGACCGCCAGTGAGCGACGCTTCAGCTTGCGCAACACCTCCCGGTCGACCCATTCCTGACCCTTGCCGCCGGGTCGGAATGCGCCGGCGTCCACCCTCCCCGCCGCCTCCAGCTGACGGAGGACGGTCTCGACGATCCCGGTGGGGACGAAGAGAGCATCGGCGGCATCGTTCACCGTGAACGGCCCATGAGTTCGGGCATAGCGCCCGATGACGTCACCGAGCGGGTCGGCTACGGGCTCGAGGAACACGTGGGCGACACCGGCCGGTGGCTGGACGCCGAGTGCGTCGCGGAGACGGGACACATCTTCCACCGCCGCCCAGCGGGTGGTGCCCGCCAGGGTGATCTCGACCACCCGGCGCTGTGCTTCCAGCTCCTCGAGGACCGCGGCGACGGCCAGGCCCTCGGTCCTCACCTCGATGTCGGACAGGGTCAAGGGG
>JBOGEU010000613.1:0-6704 GCA_050741995.1 Acidimicrobiia bacterium
GCCGTACACACCCTGAAGACGCGCCCCGGCCTGGGCCGGGCACTTTCGGTAGCTGACATAAGTCGATGCGGAGACCCTTATCGCGTCTCCTTCGACCATCGGAGGGAACTGGACCGGCACCGGGGTCGAGCGTATACCCGCCATGCCTCCGCTTCGGATTACGAAATCGACTTCGTTACCATCCGACGACCCGGGCACAAGGTCGATTTGGGGCGACCTTCCATGAACAAGCACCTCTCCGCACGCCATATCTCGCTTGACGCGCTTGCCGTGGCGCTGGGCGCCGCCCTCGTCCTCCTCCTGGCCGCATATGGGCTGACCCGGTTCGCCTCACGTGGTGAGGTGATGGGGCGGGTCGAGGTGTCCGGGACCCAAATCGGTGGTCTCGACGAAGAGCAGGCCCTCACCGCCCTCGTCGTGGTCGAGCAGGACTACCTCGGACGACCCGCGCTCTTCAACATCGAGGGCAAGGTCGTCAGCCTGCCGCCCCCGGAGGCTGGTTTGGACATCGACGAGCAGGCGATCACCGACGCGGGGCTAGCCATCGGCCGTGGGGGGAACGTGGTATCGGAGTTCAGCTGGTGGCTGACCCATATCTTCTCCACCGTCCACATCCCGGTCCGGGGCTCGATCGACCATGCGGCGGTCGAGGAGATCTTCGACATGTGGGACACCGAGGTCATCGCCCTCCCCGCAAGCCCTGGTGGGGTGGCGCTCGAAGATGGCCAACCGGTCCCGGTTTACCCAAAAGTCGGGACCGGTGTGGATCGACCCGCCGCCGCAGTCGTTGTCGAGGCGGCGCTTCTCGCCCTCGAACCGCATCGCAGCACCATCCCCACCATCACCGTCGTCCCCAAGCTGACCGACGCCGACGTCGACCGCGCCGTCGCCCAGGCGGAGACGATGCTCTCGGGGCCGATCCAGCTCAGTCACGAGGACACCGTGGCCGTCTTCACCGTCGAGCAGCTGACACGGGCCTTCCGTTCGGAGACGCTGATCGAGGACGAGGCACGGATCGTGCACTCATTCGACACCGAAACGATCGACGCCTACCTCGACGAGATCCGGGATCAGGTGGAGGCCGAGCCGGTGGACGCCCAGTTCGACATCGAAGGCGACGGCATCTCGATAGTGCCCGGGCTCAGCGGCACCCGGATCGACGCCGTCGAGACCGCGGTGCGCCTCGCCGACGCCGGCCGGACCCTGGAGCGTGTCGGCCAGCTGCCCCTGGTCGAAGGTGCCGAGCCGGAGACAACCACCGAGTACCTCGAGGGCTTGAACATCCAACATCTGGTTTCCCAGTTCACCACCTACCACGACTGTTGCCAGGACCGGGTCGTGAACATCCACACCATCTCCGACGCCGTCGACGGGACCATCCTCCTCTCCGGGGAGACCTTCAGCCTCAACGACCATGTCGGCGAGCGGACCGCGGACAAGGGCTATCTCCCCGCGGGCACCATCGTCGCCGGCGAATTGGAGGACACCGTCGGGGGTGGTGTCAGCCAGTTCACCACCACCCTCTACAACGCGGTCTTCTGGGGCGGGTACGAGGACATCGAGCACAAGCCTCACTCGTACTACTACTCACGCTATCCGGAAGGCGTGGAGGCAACGCTCAACTGGAGGAACCCGGACCTCAAATTCCGCAACAACACGGACAACGGGATCTTGATCGACACCCGTTACACCGACACCTCGATCACGATCCGCATCTTCGGCTCGAACGACGGGCGCACCCTCAAGGGCGAGCAGTCCGGCGGGGAGAGCAGGGTCTGGGCCGACGTGGAAGGCGGGCCCAACGCTCTCCACGTCAAGAACTCGGTCTCCGATCGCTACGCCCTGACCGATCCCCCTGCCCCTCGCTACGAGCCGAATCCCGAGCTCGCGGTGGATGAGCAAAATCAGACACAGACCGAGGCCGGTGGATGGAGCGCCACGGTCACCAGGCTGATCCTGCTCGGGGGCGACCCCGATCAAGTCGTCGAGGAGCAGGAGTGGGTGGTGCGCTACGCCCCGAGGTTCGCAGTGTTCGAGGTGCATCCGTGCCAGGTGCCGGAGACGAGCGTGGCCTGCCCGACGACCACGACCACCGCTCCGAGCACCACCACCACGACGGTCCCGACCACCCCCACCACGGTCCCGGCGCCGACG
The DNA here is from genome assembly GCA_050741995.1 of Acidimicrobiia bacterium. GTDB lineage: Bacteria > Actinomycetota > Acidimicrobiia > Spongiisociales > ZC4RG35 > JARDZU01. Next base: position 2,155 of record JBOGEU010000613.1, read on the forward strand.
ACCACAGCCGGTGCCGCCGACCAGTGATCAGTAGAAGAGCAGGAAGCCCTCCACGGCCCCGAGAGCTGCGGCCTTGGCCTCCTCGTCCCAACCGCCGGGGCGACGAACGGTGACGGCGTTCTGCAGCACATACACGTAGTCGATGCCGAGGTCGACCTCGAACAGACGCCGGCCGAGCTTGCCCGGGACCGCATCTCCCGGATCACTAGGGGTGATTGCAGCCCCGTCCTGACCTGTGAAACTCCTGTCGGTGTCGATGAGGAGCAGGTCTCCCATCTCGACGACATTGTTGATGACGACCGTCTGACCCATTGGCCACAGGATCGTACTCAGGAGCCGAGCCCACCCGAAAGCTCGCCGATCACATGCACCTTGACCAGGTTGGTCGAGGCACGCACGTTGGGGGGGACCCCCGCCACCATGACCAGCCGGTCGCCCTTGCCGGCCATGCCCTCGGCCTCGAGGATGGAGGCGGCGGCGGTCATCTCCTCGTCGGTGTAGGTCCTCCTCTCGAAAGGATGCGGCGTCACGCCCCAGTAGAGCGCCATCCGGCGCAGTGTGACCTCGTTGGGCGTGAAGGCGACGATCCTCGCCTCCGGCCGGTACTTGGAGATGAGCCGGGCGGTGTTGCCCGACTCGGTGAAGGCGACGATCGTGTGCGTCTTGAGGTTGTCGGCAACCTCGGTGGCCGCCTGGGACACGGCCGATGCCACCGTGTTCCCGTCGCCCACGAACGGCACAGGGTTGTGGCCCCGGACGGAGAGAGTCCCTTCCTCCATCGCGACACAGATCGAGGCCATGGCGGTCACGGTCTGCACCGGGTAATCGCCCACCGCGGTCTCACCGGAGAGCATCACCGCATCGGTCCCGGCCATGACTGCATGGGCCACGTCGGTTACCTCGGCCCGGGTCGGCCGCGGGCTCTTGGTCATCGACTCGAGCATCTCGGTTGCGGTGATCGAAATGCGCCCGGCGGCGTTGGTCTTCTTCAGGATCTCGTCCTGGATGAGCGGGATCCTCTCCAACGGCAGCTGGACACCTAGATCCCCTCTGGCCACCATCAGCCCGAACGAGGGCTCGATGATGTCATCGAGGTTCTCGTAAGCCTGGGCGAGCTCGATCTTGGCGATGATCGGCACGTCACCGGCCAACTCGCCGACACTGCGCACATCGTCCCCGCTCCGGACGAAGGACGCCGCCACGTAGTCGACACCCAGCTCCCGACCGAAGGCAAGGTCCTTCTCGTCCTTGGGCGTGATTATCTCCAACGACAACTTGCTGTCGGGGAAGGCCACCCCCTTGTGGTCGGTCAGGACGCCGCCCACCCTCACCTCGGCGAGCAGGCCGTCGTCGGTGGTGTCGACCACCTCGCAGCGGATGAGGCCGTCGGCGAGCTGTACCCGGTCGCCGGGCACCACGTCATCGAGCAGCGGGTCGTAACCGACCGGGATCAGGTCTTCGGTGCCGACGCGCCCGTCCGGGACCAGCACCACATGCCGGCCGGGCTCCAACGTCACCGAGCCATTGGCGAACTCCCCCACCCTGAGCTTCGGGCCTTGGACGTCCTGCATCAGGGCGACAGTCCGCCCAGATTCCTTCGACGCGGCACGGACCCAGCCGGCGAGGGCGCGATGCAACTCGTGGTCGCCGTGGGAGAAGTTGAGCCGGGCAACGTCCATTCCCACCTCTACCAGGGCGCGAATGCGCGCCTCGGCCGCGACCGCGGGCCCCAGGGTGGCGATGATCTTGGTGTGACGCTGCATTACGCCTTGAAGCTAACCGCTCCAACCGCCGGCAACCCCGTCAGCCGGAGAGCTTGGCCCGAAGCAACTCGTTCACGGTGCGGGGGTCGGCCTTGCCCTGAGTCGCCTTCATCACCTGACCGACGAGGAAGCCGATCACCTTCTGCTCTCCGTTGCGGTAACCCTCCATCGCCTGCGGGTTGGCTGCGAGCACCTCGGCCACGACGGCCTCCAACTCCCCGCGATCACTCACCTGGATCAGATCACGGCGCTCGGCCACCAGGCGGGGAGGGCCCTCACCGGAGAGGACACCGTCGAGCACCTCTTTGGCTGCCGAGCTCGACACGACACCCTCGTCGACCATCGCTATCAGCTCCGCCAGGGCCGGGCCGTCGAGAGTCATGAGATCAGGGTCGGCCTCGTTCCGGCGCACCCAGCCGACGACCTCCCCGGTCAGCCAGTTTGCCGCGCCTCTCGGTGGGGCGCCTGACAGCACCGCCTCGTCGTAGACCGCCCGCAGGGCGGCGTCGAGGTTGGAGAGAACACCTGCGATGCCCGGGTCCAATCCCTGGCTCCGGTACCGCTCGCGCCGCTGCGCCGGGAGCTCGGGAAGCCGCCCCCGGACCCGGTCGATCCAGTCGCTGGTCATGACCATCGGGGCCAGGTCGGGCTCGGTGAAATATCGATAATCCGACGAGCCTTCCTTGGTCCTCATCGAACGGGTGACACCTGCTTCCTCGTCCCAATGCCGCGTCTCCTGGACAACCGAGCCGCCCGAGTCGACCAGTTCGATCTGACGCCCGATCTCGAAGTCGACGGCGCGCTCCAGCGACCGGAACGAGTTCATGTTCTTGATCTCCACCTTGGTGCCCAGCTCGGGCTCTCCCCCGGCCCGGATCGAGACATTGGCGTCGAACCGAATCGATCCCTCCTCGAGGCGGGCGTCCGAGACCCCGAGCTCGGCGACGATGGATCTCAGCTCCTGGGCATATGCCCGCGACTCGGCGGCACTCCTGATGTCGGGCCGGGACACGATCTCGACCAGCGGCACCCCGGAGCGGTTGAAGTCGAGCAGGGTGCCTTCCGCGGACTGGATCCTGCCTCCGGCGCCGAGATGTGTCGACTTGCCGGTGTCCTCCTCCATATGGGCGCGCTCGATCTCGATCCGCCTCGTTGCCCCGTCCACCTCCACGTCCAGGTACCCGTCGTGACACACCGGGACATCGAACTGCGAGATCTGATAATTCTTGGGGAGATCGGCATAGAAGTAGTTCTTGCGGTGGAAGACGGAGCGCTCCGAGACCTGGCAGTTGAGGGCGAGGCCGATGGCCATGATCGACTCGATGGCCTCCCGATTGGGAACCGGGAGGGCACCGGGCAGCGCAAGACACGTCGGGCATGTCCTGGTGTTGGGCTCCCCGCCGAATTCGACGGCACAACCACAGAACATCTTCGAGGCCGTCATCAGCTCGACGTGGACCTCGATCCCGATCACGGGCTCCCAGCTCACGCTGCGCCCACCGTCAGGCCGGGGGCGATGGAGAACCCGGCGAGTCTCTCGACCTCGGCCGCCACCCGATACATGACTTCCTCCCCCAGGGCGGGGGCCATGACCTGGAACCCGATGGGGAGCCCGGCCTCATCCAGAGCGACGGGCACCGAGATCGCCGGGTGACCGGCGAGGTTCGAGGGAATGGTGCAGGTGTCGGAGAGATACATCGCCATAGGGTCGGCGGTGCGGGCACCGGCCTCGAAGGCGACGGTGGGGCTGGTCGCTGAGACCAGGACGTCAACCATTTGGTAGGCGCGGGCAAAGTCGTCCCGGATCGCGGCTCGAACCCGCTGTGCCTGCCCGTAGAAGGCGTCGTAGTAGCCGGCTGACAGCGAATAGGTGCCGAGAAGGATGCGGCGGGTCACTTCGGGCCCGAACCCCTCGCCCCTGGTCCGTGCCATCAGCTCCTCGGTGGTGGTCCCGTCGACCCGCAACCCGTAGCGGATCCCATCGAAGCGCGCCAGGTTCGACGACGCCTCGGCAGGGGCGATCAGGTAGTAGGCGGAGAGGGCGATGTCGAACGTGGGCAATGAGACTTCGACCACGTCGGCCCCCGCCTCCTCCAATAGGGCCACCATGTCGCCGGTCGCCCTCTCGACTGCAGGCTCGAAACCGTCTCCGGACAATTCGCGGACCACACCGACCTTGAGACCATTTGCCCCCAATTCGAGGCCTGAGGTCGGATCGGGATACTCCCCGGCGTGCGAGGTGGCATCGAGAGGGTCATAGCCCCAGATCGCCTGCAAGGCCAGAGCGGAGTCCTCGACGGTCCTGGTGAAGGGACCGATTTGGTCGAGGGAAGAGGCAAATGCGATCAGGCCGTACCGGCTGACGGTCCCGTAGGTCGGCTTCATCCCCACCACCCCGCAGAGCGAGGCCGGCTGCCGGATGGAGCCGCCGGTGTCCGACCCGAAGGCGGCCAGCGACGACCCGACGGCCACCGAGGCCGCCGAGCCGCCCGAAGACCCTCCGGGCACCCGGTCCAAGTCCCATGGGTTGTAGGTGGTGCCGTAAGCCGAGTTCTCCGTCGACGACCCCATGGCGAACTCGTCAAGGTTCGTCTTTCCAAGCAGGACGGCCCCACCCTCACGAAGACGGGTGACCACCGTGGCGTCGTAGGGCGGCACGTATCCGGCCAGGATCTGGGAGGCCGCGGTTGTCTCGATGCCCCGAGTGCACATGTTGTCCTTGAGGGCGATCGGGATCCCGTGCATCGGGCCGCGATCGATCCCGTCGGCCAGGTCGGCGTCGGCCCG
>JBOGEU010000614.1:0-3029 GCA_050741995.1 Acidimicrobiia bacterium
GTGCGGTGAGACTCTCCCGCCTCTTCTGGCCCCAACTCGCCGAGTCACACGGTTCGGTGATTCACATCGTCGGGGGGATGGCCCGAACTCCGAACCCGAACTTCACCATCGGTGGGGCGGTGAATGCGGCTCTCGCCAACTTCGGCAAGGCGCTGGCCGGCCTCGGGCTCGTCGACGACGTGAACGTCAACATGATCCACCCCGGTCAGGTCCAGACCGAGCGGCTCACCGAGATGATGGAAGATCAGGCGGCGGCACAGGGCAAGACCCCCGGCCAGATGCTGGAGGAGACGATCAAGCGGCAGGGGATCCGGCGCTTGGGCACCCCCGAGGACATCGCAGAGCTCGCCGTGTTCCTCTGCCTTCCCCGAGCCCGTCACATCCAGGGGACCGCCATCTCGGTCGACGGCGGCGGGACGAAGGGCCTGTTTTAACCCTCGACAATTCTCGGGGTCTGACCGCGCGCCCACTGGCGGCGCACCCAGACCGCGGCAAGGGCGGCGCCGACCGCGTTGGCGACCAGGTCCCAACCTGTGTTATCGAAGCCACCGACGTTGGTGTCGGAGACGACGCGAGTGATGAGGAATTCGATCATCTCGTTGACGGCCCCCAAACCCACTCCGCCGACGAAGATGATCGCCGCTCCTGACATCAGTGCGGGGCCGAGGGCGGGCCGCGCCGCCTCCCAGAAGGCGAGACCGGCAAATCCAAAGCCGATGGCATGGACCAGATGGTCGAAACGAAGGAAGGGGAGTAGCCAGAGGTTGTAGAGCACCTGCTCATCGGGGAGGGGGATCAGGCCACCAGCCATGTGGAGGGCACCCCAGAGGGCCAAGCCGGTCAGCACTGCCGAGGACAGGTGCCGTCTCGAGTCCCATAAGGCGACCACTCCGATCAGGATCGCCATGAAGACGGCGTAGAGGAGAACTTGGCCATTGTCCGTGGCCACCCCCAGGGCGAGGAATCCGACGTAATAGGAGACCACCGCGACAGCCAGGCCGCGGTGGGAACGAAGATGCTGGAGCACGGCGCAAGCTTACGAAGAGGGCCGATTTCAACAGCGCAAACGGCTACCTACGATTGGAGAACTAGTGTCCTGTCCGGCAGATCATGCATGTATTTCAACGGCCCTTTTCACCCCTGGGCTGCGTCCTCCGCCTCGACGAACGTTCAGTGCGCCTTCGTTGTGCGTCCTTGCCAGGAATGAAATTGGCTCGCCGAAATAGCAAGCGGACCCACCGGACAGGACACTAGGAGGAAGCATTGATGGCAACGCCGGACACAGAGATTCTGTCCCGCATCGGCGAGCTGGTCGATCGAGAGCGCGCCCTTCGGGATCGTCATGAGCAGTCACCGCTCGACGCAACCGAGCGTCTCCAGCTCGAAGATCTCGAAGGCCAATTGGACCAGTGCTGGGACCTCCTCAATCAACGCCGGGCCCTACGCGAGTTCGGCATGGACCCCGGGCAGGCCCGGGTACGTGAAGAGGACACCGTCGAGGGGTATCAGCAGTAACCGGTGGCGAAGGCCTACTCCACCGCCATCGGGGCCAGGGCGTCGATGTCGGTGACTACGTCGATGACCACCGGGCGGTCGGCCGAAAGCGCCTGATCGAACGCCGGGGCGAGGTCGGACGGTTTCTCCACCCTGATCCCGACCGCACCGATCTGACCGGCGAGAGCGGCGAAGTCGACCTCGGTGAATACCCACATCTCGAGGGCCTTCTCGGTCTGCTTGCCCCCGTAGACCCGGTCGAAGCCCCGTTTGGACTGGTTCCCGGAGTGGTTGTTGTTGACCACAGTGATCGAATTGATCCCCCAGCGGACCGCGGTCTCGATCTCGGCGACGTGGTACCAGAACCCGGAGTCGCCGGTGAAGCAGACCACCGGCCGGTCGGGCTGGGCGCACTTGGCTCCGAGTGAGGCGGGGAACGCCCACCCCAGGTGGCCGGCGCTCCTCAGGTAGGACTGGGTCGGCGCCCGCAGGTCGTACATCCCGCCCATCCACATCCCGGCATGACCGGTGTCCACCACCACGATCCCGTCGTCGGGGACCAGATCGGTGAGCTCGGCACAGAGCCTCTCGGGGCGGATCGGGACCTGGTCCGATTCCAGGAGCGGGGCGTACTCGAGACGCCAATCGCGCACGTGCCCGGCGGCGGAGTCCACCCAGCCCTGATGATCCGCCGCATCGGCCAGCTCCAGCATCCGGGTCAGGGCGGTGCGGGCGTCGGCGTTGATCGCCACCTCCGGCGGGTAATTGCGGCCCAGAGCCTCGGGCTCGATGTCGAGCTGGATGACCCGGGTCCCGAGCGGGGGCACCTTCCAGAAGTGGGTGGTCATGCCACCGGTCTCGGTCCCGACGAAGAAGACCAGGTCGGCCCCGAGCACCACCTGATTGGCCGAGCCACGGGAGTATGTGCCGACCACACCGACCGAGAGTGGGTGGGTGCCGGGGATCGAGTCCTTGCCGTTGAGCGATGTGACCACCGGGATCTGGAGCTTCTCGGCCAGGCCGAGCACCACCTGCCCGGCCCCCGACGCCCTGACCCCGCCCCCGGCCACGATCACGGGCCGTTCGGCGGCAGCGAGCAAATCGAGGGCCCGTCTCAGATCGGCGTCGGGAGCGGAGGGGCGGAACGGCGGCACCGCGGTGTACTGCTCCTCGCAATAGGCCTCCATCTCGGCCTCCCCGGCGTCGATCTGGCCCTCGTTCCCGGCAAACTGGAGATGGACCGGGCCGGGTGCGCCGGTGGTGGCGACCCGGAACGCCTGGCGCAGCATGTCGGGGATGCGCTCGACGGCATCGATGGTGGCGTTCATCTTGGTGACCGTCTCGAAGGCGGGAACATCGTCCACCTCCTGATACACCTTGCGGAACTTGGTGTGAGGGTCACGGCCCCCGGTGAAGGCGATCACCGGGGAGTGCGCCAGGAAGGCGTCACGGAGACCGGCGGCGAGATTGTGGGCGCCGACCACCTGAGCGGCGCAGATCCCGGGCCGACCCGAGGCACGGGCGAAGCCGTCGGC
>JBOGEU010000615.1:0-1232 GCA_050741995.1 Acidimicrobiia bacterium
AGCCGGATGTTCCCGTTGGCGGTCTTCACCGTGACGTCACCGCCAGCATCATCGATCGTGACGTCACCGTTGGCCGACTTGACTCTCACACTGCCTCCAACCCGGCTGATCCACGTCCTACCGTTTAGGTTCTTGACCTCGGCGTCGCCGCTGACGGCGCCGATGGTCATGTCGCCGGCCGTAACGATTTCGGCGTTGCCGGATGCCTCCTCCAGGGCGAATCGCCCCGTTCCGCTGTGCACCCGTATCGCCCCGGTCTGATCCAGTCGGACGTTGCCGACGCCTGTCCTCACGTTGACATCGCCGAGCCGGCCGTCGCATCGGAAGTCGGCGACGCCTGTGTCGGCTCGAAGCGAGGATCCTTCGGGGAGCTCCACGATCACGTCGACCGACCCGCTCCGCTTCCATCCGATGACAGGTGCGGCGATGCCGCCGGGCTTTGGAATCCTGATGGAAAGGGTCCCATTGGCCAGGTCGACCACGGTCTTTTGTGCCGCCTCGACGTCCGCCGGTCTGCCCGGGTCGCTCGGAGTCACTGCGACAAGGGTGTCGATGCGATCGCTGGCAATCACGTGCACCGTGCCCTGGCTCAATTCGATCGAGAGGACGACGGGCTGGTGGGTCTCGAATGAAGGCATCTGTGCTCCTCGTCGGCTCGTGGAATCCGGCATGTTCAACTGACCCACCCGGTGTATCGCCGGTTGCCGTCGGGGGTTCGTGACATCTGTCGCTGGGGTCCCTCGACGGCTGCCGCCGCGGCGCGGACCAGCCATGCGTTCAGAGACAGACCCTCCCGTCGCGCTGCCTCCTCTATCCTCACCTTCAGCGCCTCCGGAAGCCGGAGGTTGAGCCTGGAGGTCCCTCCCTCTTCACCACCTTGGGAGGTGACACCGGGTGGCGTCGTGGTTCCGTCGGCCGCGACCGCGTCGGAAGGGAGGGTCACGACGAAGTCCGGGTCGCTGCCCCGCAGGCGGACTTCCACCGCTCCCGGGGCCAGCTCTCTGGTGATCTCGTCGGCGGCGGCGGAAAGGGCCTCGAGCAGGACCAGACGCGTTGCTGCCTCCAGTCCGGCCGAAAGACGATCGACCACGGCCATGCTCTCGGCGCCCCCCATCTCCGCAGCGGCGATCAGCTGTTCGCGCAGGCTCTCCACATGCATGCCAAGAATCATGGTGCCATTATGGCACCATTTCTGGCACAGTCAAGAGCCATTCTGGTGCGAGCTTTGGGAG
>JBOGEU010000616.1:0-1812 GCA_050741995.1 Acidimicrobiia bacterium
GAGCACAGGTGGCCAGCCGGGCGCTCACCCCTTGTCCGTGGGCCGGGTCACCCGGGCGCGCCGGGGGCGCAGCGTGGTGGCCATGTCGACCACGTTGGCGGCGTCGGCAGCTCTGCGCCGGCGGGCGTTGGCGTGGACCTCCACGAGATCCGCCGGCGAGCACGCCAGGATCTCGCACAGAGCGGCGAGCACCTCGAGGTTGAGGCGCTCGGGCGTCTGGGTCACCAGGCGGTGGATCTGCGAGGAGGACAAGTCGATGCCATGGGTCACCAGCTCACGTTGCAGCCCGGTGATCTGGTGGATGCCCCGCTCGTGCATCCGCTCCTCCAGTCGCCAGGCGAAGCGCGTCGATGCCATCACGATCCTCCTCGAGTCCCGACGTCGAGGCCGAGCGGGCCGACGGCCCGGTCCAGAGCAGCCCGCAGGGACCGGGTGCGGAAGTCCGAGGACACGCAGGTGTAGATCGACGTCGTGGAGGCGTGCTCGTGGCCGACCTGCTCCTGGACGAAACGAGGGTCGAAGCCGTCCTCGATCAGGTGGGTGACGTAGGACCTGCGAAGCGAGTGGAAGGTCAGGCCGGCGCCCAAGCCGAGCTCTCGCCTTATCGTCCCGAAGTGCTCGTCGATCCTCGTCTCGCCGACCCGGCCCCCACGCTCGGTGGGCCACAGCATCGAGGCGTTTCCCCGGGCCAGCACCGGGCGCACCTCGCTGCGCCACTCCTCCAGGCACTCGCTGGCCCAGCCGAAGACGCTCAACACGCTGCGCTGCTTGGGTGGTGAGGCTCGCATCGCCTTGCCGTGGCGGACGTAGAGCACACCGAGGCGGCCGAACTCGGGGGCCCGGGGGTTCGTGCCGAAGTCCTCGAGGTCGAGCATCCGCACCTCCCGTCGTCGCAGCCCCCAGGCGTAGGCCACCTTGAACAGCGTGGCGTCGCGAAAGCTGCTCAGCCAGCCCTTGCGGCCCCGCTCCCGGGTGGCCACCACCGCCTCGTCGGCGCGGTCGAAGAACGCCTGGAGCTCCTCGGTGGTGAAGGCCCGCAACCCGGCGCGCCCCTCGGCGTCCTGTACGTGCGCGGCGGTGTTCCAGGGGTGACACACCTGGGTCGGGTGGGTTCCGAAGCGCGTCCAGCACTCCTCGGGCCAGCCGTAGGCGGCGTCGGTGAGGTACTCGCAGAACAGTCGCACCGAGATCGCCTTGGCCCGGATGGTCGACTGACGCAGATGGCGGACCGAGCGCTGGTCGCCGAGCCACTCGTCCACCATCTGGGCACTCCAGCGCCACGGGTACTCGCCGGCTTCGGCCACGAAGCGCCGGATCTCGGACTCCCGCGCCGCGATCGTGGCGAAGGCCAGGTTGCGGGCCAGCTGCTGGTTGCGCCACCCCTCGAGCATCTCCACAAACGTCCGCTCGGCCAGATCCTCATCCGGCGCCGCCCGCAGCGGGACCACGTTGCTCCCCCCACCCTGCTCCACCAGATCTCCCTCCCGTTAGAAGGGAGTATTTCCCATCCAACGGGAGCAAGGCAACGATCATGGCACACCATCGGAACCATTCAGAAGACACAAGACCTGCGCCGGACGGAGGCCTTCGTCCGCTCGGAGCGCCTAGTCTGGGTCGCTGCTCAGCCACGCCCCGGAGACCAAGACCCCGTAACCAGGGCGTCTACGACTTCGTCTTCCCGTCTAACGGGATCGAATAACGGGCAGATTCCGTAACATAAGTTCCTTTACAATTGCTGTTGGGCCGTCGGATACTGAGGCATGGCCAACCATGCGAAGGTGCTGGACGTGTCGGCCGTTGACGCCGAAGAGC
>JBOGEU010000617.1:0-1033 GCA_050741995.1 Acidimicrobiia bacterium
GTCGACGGCGGCTGGGAGATCACCGCCCACAAGATCTTCGGCAGCCTTACCCCTGTCTGGACCTACCTGGGCGTGCACGCCATGAACACGTCGGATCCGACCGCGCCCTGCGTTGTGCACGGCTTCCTGCACCGCGATGCCCCCCGCTACCACGTCGAGGAGACGTGGGACGTGCTTGGGATGCGGGCGACCGCCTCCCAGGACACGCTGCTCGACCGGGCGTTCATCCCCGATGAAGACGTCGTGATGGTCAGCCCGGCGGGCTTCGCCGGGGCCGGTCCCTTTCACGTGGCCCTGTTCGCCTGGGCCCTGCTCGGGTTCGCCGGCATCTATCTGGCCGTCGCCCGGCGGGCCTACGACGAGGTCGTGGCCCGGCTCCCGCAGCGGACCTCGGTTGGGCTCACGCGGTCGATGGCCCACCACCCCGAGATCCAACACGCCGTGGCCGAGATGCGCATCGCCCTCGAGGGTGCGGAAGCACACCTCGACCGGGTGTGCGACGACTGGACCATGGGTGTGGACCACGGCGGCGACTGGCCGGTGAAGATCATGGCCTGCAAGCACGCGGTGGTCAGTCAAGCGTGGTCGGTGGTGGATCGGGCCCTCGACGTGAGCGGCGGCGCCGGCATCTTCAAACGGAACCGGCTCGAGCAACTGGTGCGCGACGCTCGCCTCGGCCGCATTCACCCCGGCAACCCCATGCTCACTCACGAGGTCGTGGGCAAGCTCAGCCTGGGCATCAACCCCGACGAACAACCCCGCTGGGGCTGATGGCACCAAGGAACCGAGATGCCGCCATGGCAAGATGAGCAGAGATCGGTCTTGGATGGCCTGCCTCGTTGTTCATGCCGGCCAACCGATGACCACGGACTGGCTAGTCGAGGAGCTTTGGGGCGCAGCCAGCTCCCACAGCGCGGCTCGCACCGTGCAGACGTAGAGGTAGCGGCCGAGCTGGGCCTGTTGGGGCGTGCGCATCCTTTCGATGAGAGGTTGTGGGCGCAGTTCATGCTGGCGCTGTACCGGAGTGGTCGCC
>JBOGEU010000618.1:0-1225 GCA_050741995.1 Acidimicrobiia bacterium
GTGAAGATGTGCCGGAGCATGGTGATCGGCAGGATCGCCAGGAAGGCCATGAAGGCCAGCACGTGGGCGATCCACCAGCCGCGGTGCCAGATCTCCAGGTTGGCGAACCCGTCGACCAGCCCCGACAGCGGGTAGCCGACGAACGCGAACTTCTCGAAGTCGGGCCGGTCCTGTAGGGCGATGCGGAAGGCCTCGGCGCCGAAGCCGGAGACGCCGAGCACGAAGAAGGTCCCGAGGATCAACGCGTGCTCGGGCTTGCTCTTGATGCGGATCCGGTAGACGCGCTGCACATACCGGCGGTAGAGCGCCCACAGCACGCCGAGCAGGAACGTGACCCCGGCCAGGTCGCCCACGAGGACGTAGCCCTTGTAGACGTCGCCGTGGAGGAACTTGGCGCCCTCCGGCACCTGGTGGTTGATCTCCAGGACGGTCGTGACCGCCAACAGGATCAGGAAGGAGAAGTAGATGAGGCTGTGCATGAGCCCGGAGGCTGGGTCGCGGAGCAGGGTCTGCATGTAGACGCCCGCCCGGAAGTCGGCCAGCCGGTTGCCGATGTTCTTGCGGGTGGTGGCCCGCCGGTCGGGCTGGCCTCGCTCCCAGTTCCGCACCCGCTGGGCGAAGGCGATGGTGCCGGCGATCACCAGGATCGGGGTGATGCTGTAGAAGAGCAGCACCATCGCGCTGGGAACGTTGCCGAAGACCTCGCGGGTCGTCTCCGACTCGTCGTGATAACCGAGGACCTCGCCGAGGATGCCCGAGGTGATCGTGATCAGCGTGACGATCCCACCGATCACGTAGACGACGATGGTCGGCTTGATGCGGGGGCTCATAACGCCCCGAACGTAGCCCCGGCCGTCCGAGGTGGCCCAGCCGGAGCGCTACCCGTACGCCTTGGTGTCCAGTTCCCGGACCATGCCGGCCAACGACGCCAGCAGCTTGTGGGCCAGACCCGGGACCTCGTCGATGACGCCCGAGAACTCGCGCTGACCCAGCACCAGCGCCTTCATGTCCGACGACGCCTCGACCGTCATGGTGCGCGGTCCACGGTCGAGCAGGGCGAGCTCGCCGAAGCAGGCTCCTGGCCCGAGCTTCGCCACCTGCTTGCCGTTGCGCTTCACCGTTGCCTCGCCGTCGAGGATGACGAAGGCCTCCCGCCCAGTCTGACCCTGCTCCATGAGGACCTTGCCGGCCGGGATCGACACCTCGTCCGAGGCCCGGACCACCT
>JBOGEU010000619.1:0-1657 GCA_050741995.1 Acidimicrobiia bacterium
ATCCTATCGATCCTCCCCCAAAACCGTCATTCTTTGTTTTGCCGAGAGCGTAGGCATGCAGCGTCTCGCCTGTCTAGACCGGGATTTCCCAGTTGATCCGACATTCCCCATATGGCTCGCAAATTCGTCCGCGATGATAGCCGAACGGGCTGTTTCGGGGAAGCGTGAAGCGCTCATGGTTCGGGTTTGCTCCGGTTGGGCCGGGCATCTCGCCATTGGCAGCTTGATTCTGTCGGATTCCTCCCCATCCAGACATACTGTTCCCTCCATCATCCCGGTATCTCCTCCGTTCAGCCTGCCGCCAGGGATGGTCGTCGCCGCCCGTCGATCAGCTTCAGGATTTTCCGGAGCAGACCACCGGGCACGGCGACCTCGGCCATCTGGAACGTGACGTAGCGGCCATGGCGGACGACCTTGGCGCCGATCTTGACCAGCTTCTCCCTGATCGTGGTCAGCGACCAATCCTCCACCTCCTTCGGCAACGCCAGGGTCCGCATGAAGTTGGCGAGAGACCGCGGCTGGTTGCCGCACCGCGGGCCGGAGCGCCAGGCAACCGGGACCGCAGACCCCAGCGTTCGCCATTGAGGGTGGACACCGACCGCCGTGCGGTCGTAGCATCGCTGCCCCCTTGCGGCAGTCGGGACCGACCGGGAGGCGTTGGCGGCTGCCGGCAGCTAGAGGAGCAAAAAAATGTCAGCTGGAGGCAAGAGGCTCGGCGCATCCCTTTCCAGGCGGCGCTTTCTGGAGACCACCGGCACCGGCCTCGCGGCCGTCGGGCTGGCTCCGGCCATCTCCGCACCCTTCGTCTCGCGTGCGCTGGCCCAGACCAAGACCCTGAAGATCATCCAATGGAGCCATTTCGTCCCCGAGTACGATCAGTGGATCAATGGCTTCGCCAAGGACTGGGGCAAGCAGAACGGCCTCGAGGTGACCGTCGACCACATCCCCCATCTGGAGCTGCCGGCACGGGCGGCCGCGGAGGTCTCGGCCCAGGCCGGCCATGACCTGTTCGCCTTCAGCGGCTCGGGCGGCCCGCACCTCTACAGCAAGCACACCCTCGACCTGACGGATCTGATCGGGGAGCTGGAGGGCAAGCACGGCGAGGTCCAGCCCATCGGGCGCCAGATCGCCTACGACCCCGAGACCAAGACCTGGACCGCGTTCCCCGACTACTTCATCGCGTTCCCCGGGCTCTATCGCAAGGACCTCTGGGACGAGATCGGCGTCGAGCCGGAGACCTGGGAGGACGTGCGCAAGGGTGGCGCCAAGCTCAAGGCCAAGGGCCATCCCGTCGGCATCGGCCTCGGCCACAGCGTCGACCCCAACTGCAGCTGGCGGGGTGTCCTGTGGTCCTACGGCGGCTCGGTGGTGGACGAGAGCGGCACCCGGGTGACGCTCAACTCCAAGGAGACCCTGGAGGCGGTGAAGTTCGCCCGGGCGCTCTACAAGGAGGCCATGACTCCCGAGGTGCTGTCCTGGGATGACTCCTCGAACAACCGCTTTCTGGCCTCGACCAAAGGGAGCTGGATACACAATCCGATCTCGGCCTACCGCTCGATCCAGAAGACCGCGCCCGACCTCGCGGACAAGGTCTTCGTCTGGAAGACGCCCGCCGGGCCGGTGCGCCGGATCGTGGCCACCTCGCCCAACTCCTACG
>JBOGEU010000620.1:0-1768 GCA_050741995.1 Acidimicrobiia bacterium
CCTGATCGGTGTCCACCGGCTCGACGAGGACCTGGAATCGATCTATCGCCGATACTTCGAGACGAAAGAGGAGGTGCCGGCGTGACGACGGCGACAGCAGAGAGCACGACGTTGGTGGAAGGCCGTCCCGGTGGATGGAGGGTCGTCGCCCGCAAGGAGATGGCCGATCATCTCCTGTCGGGACGGTTCGTGGTGCTCATGGGAGTGCTCGGCATCGCCACCGCGGCCGCTGTCTTCGCCGCGTCGGGCGGGATCCGCGACGTGGCTCCCAACGCCCAGGGGATCACGGCGCTCTTCCTCAAGCTGTTCACGGTCACCGTCGATCCGGTCCCGTTCCCGCTGATCATCTTTGTCGGGTTCCTGGCGCCGCTGCTCGGCATCATGTTCGGCTTCGACGCGGTCAGCGGCGAGCGATCACAGGGCACACTCCCCCGGCTTCTCTCCCAGCCGATCCACCGCGACGAGGTGATCCTGGGCAAGTTCGTCGCCGGTCTGACCGTGGTGGCGATCATGCTCACCTCGCTGGTGCTGCTGGTCTCCGGTATCGGGGTATTCCGGCTCGGGGTGGTGCCCTCACCGACCGAGATCTCGCGTCTCGCGGTGTGGGTCGTCTTCGCCGTCATCTACGTCGGGTTCTGGCAGGCGCTGGCAACGCTCGGATCGGTCCTCGTCAAGCGGGCCTCGACCGCGGCCATGATCCCGATCGGGGTCTGGTTGGTGCTGACCCTGTTCGGATCCTTCCTCTTCGGTGCCGTCGCCGGCATCCTCTCCCCGAGGGACGGGACCCAGGCGGCCGAGATCGCATACGTGCGAACCTCGCAGACCGTGTCCCAGCTGTCCCCGGTCACCCTGTTCCAGCAGGGGTCGAGCGTGCTCCTCGATCCCGAGGTGCGCACCGTGGGATTGGTCACCGTGGAGCAGGTCGATCGGGCGATCGTGTCCGAGCTGGACCTGACCCAGAGCCTGCTCGTGGTCTGGCCCCAGATGGTGATCCTGGTCGCGTTGACCGCGGTGATGTTCGCCCTCGCCTACATCGCCTTCATGCGGGACGAAGTCCGGGCCTGAGGTCGGTGCACTAGCCCGGTTTCGGTGCTACCCACGGCCGCCCTATAGGCTGAGGTCATGGCAGAAGCGTTGAAGCCGGACGAGGTCCGGGAGGAGAAGACCGAGCCCGAGCCGTCGGTCACCGAGCCTGCGAAGCTGATCCGGATCGCCTCGATGAGTCGGGCCATGCTCGACGAGGTCCGCCAAGCACCGCTCGACGACGGGGGGCGGAAACGCTTGGCCGCGGTGCACTCCCGATCACTCGACGAGCTGCGCGAGATCCTCTCCACAGACCTTCTCGACGAGTTCAACGAGATAATGGTGCCGCTCAACGCCGGCGAGGTGACCGAGGCCGAGCTCAGGATCGCCCAGGCCCAGCTGATCGGATGGCTCGAAGGGCTGTTCCACGGGATCCAGGCATCGTTGTGGAGTCAGCAGATGGCGGCGCAGTCCCAACTCGCCGAAATGCAGAAGCGGTCACTGGCACCCTCCACTTCCCCGCCAAGTGGAGACGACCGGACCGGTCTTTACCTCTAAGAGACCTTCCGTTCCCGTACCGAACGCTCCCGGCGCACCCGACGCCGCTCACGCTCGCTCAGTCCACCCCAAATGCCGAATTTCTCGCCCATGTCGACGGCGTAGTCGAGACACTCGGACCGCACCTCGCATGCGGCGCAAATCGACTTGGCCTTCCGGGTGGATGCCCCCCGCTCCGGGAAGAACA
>JBOGEU010000621.1:0-1136 GCA_050741995.1 Acidimicrobiia bacterium
GGTGAAGCCACCAAGCCGCCACCGAGCGTGGTTCCGCGTTTGCGGCGAGCCTGAGAGGTCGCACCTTCGAGCGCACGTACTCGAAAGGCGCCTCGTACAAAGCCGCCTCTGTCTCGGGTATCGAGACGCCGAAATCAACGATCCACATGCCTCGTGGACGGCCCCCCAAATCGAGGCCGTTGATCGAATAGTCTCGACCCGGTCGCAGCGATTTCACCGCACGGCGGGGCTCGATGGGGTGAGCACCACCTTCCCGGGTACGACTCCCGCGACCTTCTCCGCCCACAGGCGAGGCCCGTCGGAGAGCGCACCGACCTTGCCGACAACGGGATGGAGTTGCTCGGTGTCGATGCGTCGAGCCAGCTCCGTGAGTTGTTCGCGGTTCGGTTCGACAACGAAGTACAGGGCGTTCACGTCGGTGCGCCCGACATTCGGTGCCTCGACGATAGACACCACCGAGCCGCCGGGTCGAAGCATTGGCGACGAGCGGTGGAGGACGTCGCCACCGACAAGGTCGAACACGACATCCACCCCGTTCACTTCGCCCAACGCGTCGTGGGCGAGGTCGAGATACTGGTCGGCCCCCAGCTGCAGCACCAGCTCGCGCGCGTTGGGCCTGCCGGTGCCGATCACCCGGGCTCCCGCACTCACGGCAAGCTGGACGGCCATCGTCCCCACGCCCCCGCCGGCACCGTGGATCACCACCGTCTGGCCGGCGTTGAGGTGGGCATGCACGAACAGTGCCTGCCACGCCGTAAGCGCAGCCATCGGGAACGCTGCCGCGTGGACGTGGGAGACGGAATCGGGCTTGGTGGCCAAATTCCTGGCTTCGACCGCCGCGAATTCGGCAAGAGAACCGTCCCGGTACCAGTCGGTCAGCCCGAACACCTCGTCATCGACGCTCAATCCCGTGGTGCCATCCCCGAGCGCGACTACCGTCCCCGACACTTCGTGACCGGGTATCACCGGCCGACGGTCCCTGCCGGAGCGGTCCACCCACGTCGACGGCCACTGCAACTCGGTCGGAGTAAAACTCGCCGCTCCAACCTGAATCAAGACATCGCCGATCCGAGGTTCCGGCCGCGAGCGTTCTTCAACACTCATGCGGTCAGGACTTTGGTCTTCCTCCCGAGCGA
>JBOGEU010000622.1:0-2764 GCA_050741995.1 Acidimicrobiia bacterium
GCCCATCCGCTTCCCCAGCATCTCGAGGGATGTGGCGTCGTGGGTGAGGCTGTCGAAGTACAAGGTCGCGAAGTAATGCCTGGGGCCACCTTCGGTGATGTTGACCTTGGGCTCGGGCCGGACACGCCAGCCGTGCTCCCAGCGGCCGACCTGATAGGGGGCGAATCCGCCACCATGGGTGAACCCAACCCTGAGACCGGGATGTCGTTCCAGGACTCCGCCGAAGATGAGCTTGGCGGCGGCGATGGTCGACTCCATGGGGATCCCGATCAGATTCTGTAAGTAGTAGCGGTTGAGTCGCTCAGCACCGGCGATCGCCCGTTGGTCGGAGTGGAACCACACCGGAAGGTTCCTTCGCTCCAGTTCCGCCCACACCGGGCCCAACGACGGGTCGTCCATATCGACGCCGTCGATGTTGGACCCGAACTGGACGCCGCGCACCCTGGGGTAGCCGGACACCCGCTCGATCTCGGCGAGCGAGGCGCCGATCTCCTGAAGGGGGAGGGTGGCGAAGAGATGGAACCGCTCCGGCTCCTTGTCGCTGAGTGCGATGAGTGCGTCGTTCTGGATGGCGGCGAAGTCGGCGCCCACGTCCGGTGGGACGTGGTAATGGAAATTGGGTGGCGGGATGGCGATCACCTGGATGTCCACTCGCTGCCGGTCCATGTCGGCGAGCCGCACTTCCGGATCGAAGATCCCATCGGGCAGCGGCCCGAGACGCTCCCGACCCGGGTATTTCAAATAGCGGCGGCCATCGTCCTCGACCAGGGCCGGCCCATGGTCGGGATGGCTCGCCGCCATCTCGGCCAGGGCATCGGGGACGATGGCGTGGGCGTGGATATCGATTGTCAACTGCTTCCTCTCTCATAGCTGCCGAACGACCCGTACCCGGGGTGGTTGAACTCGTTCGGGATCTCGATCAGGGTGGGGCCGTCGGCGTCGAGCACCGACTCCAAGACGTCGCCGACATTCGACAGATCGTCCACCCTGATCCCCCTCGCTCCGAAGGCACGGGCCACACCAACGAAGTCGGGGGGCCGGACGTCGACCCCGCTCCGTCTCCCGTACAGATGGTCCTGATGCCGTCGCTCCACCCCGTATCCCTCGTCGTTGAACACCATGACGATGGCGGGCACGTTCTCCTGGACGGCGGTCATCAGGTCCTGGATGGTGAACATGACGCCGGCGTCGCCGATGATGGCCACGCTCGGAGTGTCGGGACGGGCGACAGCAGCCCCGATCGACGCGGGGAGGGCGAAGCCGAGGGTGCCGAAACCCGACGGCACGAACCAGGTGCGGGGGTTGTCCGTCCTCCAGTGGGAGCGGGCCCAGAAGGCGATGGTGGTCGGGTCGTTGAACACCAGGGCATCGGGCGGCAGCACGGAGCGGATCTGGTCCAGCACCTCGATCTCGACCGGTGTCCCCACCGCCTCGGTGATCCGGGCCAGCACCTTCGACACCTCGTCGTCGCGCCAGGGGAGTGGCTGATGCCCGAGCCGGTCCAACTCCGTTTCCAGGCCGATCAGCACCGGGCCGGCGTCGCCGACCACCCCGGACTCGACCCGGTAGTTGCGTCCGATCTCGGCCGGGTCAAGGTCGATCTGGACGATGCGGTCGGGGAGACGCAGCGACCAGCCGCCGGTGGGGAAGTAGGAGAAGCGGGTTCCGACGGCGAGCAGCACGTCGCAGTCGGCGATCAGGTCCCGGGTCGGTTGCTCGTTGGCCCAGTTCCCGATGTGCAGGGGATGATCGGCCGGTATCGCACCCTTGCCCTTCTGGGTGGTGATCACCGGCGCCCCGAGACGCTCAACCATCCGGAGCAGGGCGGACGCCGCCTCCGGGGTGGCGATCCCGCCTCCGGCCCAGACTAGCGGCCGTTCGGCATCGGCCAGGATCTCAGCCGCCCGGGCCAGGGCGCCCGGGTCGATCGGGTGGACGACGTGTGTCGCGGGCGGGAGCAACGAAGCCGACGAAGCAGTGGTGAAAGCCTCGTTGGCGAACTCGACCAGGGCCGGTCGTGGGCGCCGGTTGCGGAGGGCGAAGAAAGCGCTGTGCAGCGCAGCCGGGATCTCGTCGGCCAACGACACCTGGGCGGCATAGGCGGATACAGGACGGAAGATCCCGAACTGGTCGGATATGTCGTGGAAGTGCCCTTTGCCCTTGCGCCGGACATCGGGAGGGTTCTCGCTGACCAGATGCAGCACCGGCACGCTGTCGTTGAGCGCAGTGGCCATGGCGGTGACGGTGTTGAGGGCACCGGGCCCGTTGGAGGTGAATGCCACACCGACCCGGCCCGTGGCCCGGGCGTAGCCGTCGGCCATGAACACCGCCGACTGCTCATGCCGGACCTCGATGTGACGCAGTTCGGGGTGGTCGACGAAGGCGTCGTAAACGGCGAGCGTGCCGACCCCGGGGATGCCGAAGAGGACATCGACGCCCTCGGCGACGAGCGACTCGACCAGGAGGTGGGCCCCACTCCGCGCTGGCATCAACAGGAGCCGCTTCCGCCGGTGGTGGTCCCGACCCAGATATCGGGGTAGGCGCTCCGATCGAGGACGACGATGTGCTCGGAGGTCACAGCCGTGTCCGAACCGGACATCTCAAAGGGCAGGGCGCTCCAGCACAGGCCGTCGAGTGATGTCCAGCCGATCGAGCCCGATTCTTCGCTATCCCTACCCAGGATCACCCAGGCCGCGGGACCGGCCTCGACCGTGTACAGATCGACGTCTTCGAGCGATGTGAACGGAGGCAGCAGATCCCACTC
>JBOGEU010000623.1:0-2960 GCA_050741995.1 Acidimicrobiia bacterium
GGGATGGGGCGAGCCGGGATCGTGTTGGGTCTGGAGGTGTCCCGCCTGGCCCGCAACAACGCCGACTGGCATCGCCTGTTGGAGATTTGTGGCCTGTCGAACACCCTGATCTGTGACGAGGACGGACTCTACGACCCGGCCGATTTCAACGACCGGCTCCTGTTGGGTCTCAAGGGCACCATGTCAGAAGCAGAGTTGCATTTCATCCGGGCTCGCCTCCGGGGCGGTCAACTCTCCAAGGCCCGCCGCGGCGAGTTGAAGATGGCGCTGCCGGTCGGGTTGGTCTACGACCCGGCCGACAACGTGACCTTGGATCCCGACACCGCCGTCCGAAACGCCGTCTCTCATCTGTTCGCCACCTTCGCTCGCACCGGGTCAGCCCGGGCGGTGGTCCAGACGTTCGCCCAAGAAGAGTTGTTGTTCCCCGCTCGGATCCGCAAAGGAGCCCACAAAGGGGAGGTGGCGTGGATGCCGCTCAAACACTGGCGGGTGTTGCGCACTCTCCACAACCCCCGCTACGCCGGGGCGTTCGCCTACGGGCGGTCCCGCCAGACCAAAACACCCGACGGCAAGGTCGGAGTGGAGGCATTGCCCCGCGATCAATGGACTGCCCTGATTCCCGACTCCCATCCTGGCTATATCACCTGGGAACAGTTCGAATCCAACCTAAAGACCCTCGCTTCCAACGCTCAAGCCCACGGCACCGACCGGGCCGCCGGCCCCGCCCGAGAAGGCCCCGCCCTCCTCCAAGGCCTCGTCATCTGCGGCCAATGCGGACGGCGTATGACCGTCCGTTATCACCAGCGCCGCGGTGTCCAAGTCCCCGACTACCAGTGCATGAAAAAAGCCATCGAAGACGGCGGGCGGCGTTGTCTCACCGTCCCCGGAGGAACCGTCGACAGCGCCATCGGCAACCTCCTGTTGAACACTGTCACTTCTCTCGCTCTCGAGGTGGCGCTCACCGTCCAAGCCGAACTTGAAAACAGAGCCGACGAAGCCGACGCTCTCCGGCGCAGCCACGTGGAACGGGCCCGCCACCGCGCCGACCTGGCCCGCCGCCGTTACCTGTCCGTCGACCCCGACAACCGTCTCGTCGCTGACAGTCTCGAAGCCGACTGGAACGACTCCCTTCGTCAACTCCAAGCCACCCAAGATGACTACCAGCGAGCCGCCGACGCCGCCCACGCCGCTCTCACCGACCAGCACAAAACCCGCATCCGGGCTCTCGCCACCGACTTCCCCGCCCTCTGGTCGGACCCCGCCACTCCCCAGCGGGAACGCAAACGCATGGTTCGGCTCCTCATCGAAGATGTCACCCTCACCAAGACCGACCAGATCCACTGCAACGTCCGGCTCCGGGGAGGACAGACCACCACCCTCGCCGTTCCCATCCCGCCCAAAGCATGGGAAGCCCACCAGACCCCTCCCGACACCCTCGCACTCCTGGACCGGCTCCTCGACGACCACACCGACACCGGAACCGCCGACGCCCTCAACGAGGCCGGGCACCGCTCCGGCAAGAACAAAGAGTTCAACCGGACCATCGTCGTCGACCTACGCCGCGCCCACCAGCTTCCCAGCCACGCCGAACGGCTCCGAGCCCGCGGACTTCTCACCCTCACAGAGACCGCCGACCGTCTCGGCGTCCACACCTCCACAATCAAAGCCTGGAACCGCCACGGATTCCTCACCTCCTACAAGGCCACCGACAAGAACGAACGCCTCTACGAACCGCCCGACCCCACAGACCCCCGCCTCAAAAAACGCATGGGCAGCCGACTCGCCGACCGAACTCGTATCGAACCCGCCCAAGGAGGTGCAGTATGAAACCAATGTCTTGTCATAGGAGTCTCCTTTCGATCCGACCGAAGCGACGACCCCGTTATCGGCGAGACGCTGGGAGTAGCGGATCGACAGGTATTGGGATCCCATATCCGAGTTAAGCCGAATTCGGCTTAATTCCGATTATGCCGAGGTTCTCGTTAAGCCGAGGAATCGCCGCTTATCTGCTCTGGTAGGGGATCGCTGACTGATTCCTCGTCAGCCAAGGGAGTGGGGGGAGCCAACTTACGTAAGAACACGTGGTCGTCGTCGGTGTCAGGCCGCTCATCCAAGATGTAGTCGGCGAGCTTCGTCGCCAACAGCTCAGGCAGCGGCAACGTCAACGGGTTACCTGTCTTCTGTTGGACGATCCCCACCGTCCGTGTCCGCCAGTCGATGTCACCAAGACGCAACGCGAGGATGTCGCAAGCCCGCAGTCCGGTCAGCAACGCCAGGAGGGTGATGGCCGCGTCCCGTGCGCTCACTGCCCCCGATGAGCATGCCTGTACCACCAGCTCCTCGTCGTCGTCGCCCAGGACCGCAATGATCCTGTGGGAGCGTTTCACGCCGGCCAGGTTCACCGCCTCGACCAGATCAGTGCGGCCTGCGAACTTCAGAAACGCACGGAGGTTCCCCACCACCCAGAACAAAGACGACTTCGCCCACCGATCCAACAGCGATTCCAAGAACTCCAAGACACTGGCGCCATCGGCGCCGTCCAGACCGTTGATCCCGCGCTGTTCCAAGAACACCAGATAGCTGCGAGCCGCCCGGCCGTAAGCCTCTCGTGTCGCCGCCGCCAGACCCCGATCGTCCATGTCGGATTCCCACGACGCCACCAGCGCACAGAACTCATCCGCGGTGGGATACGGGCCTCCGCCACCACGTTTGCGCGTCGACAGATCCACCCGCCCCGAGCGAACGTAGGAGTCGAATACCCGAACCAGCCGCCCGAAATCGAAGCGGCGTTGGACGCTGAACCGGCCGGTCCGCGGGCTCGTCGTCAACGACGCGAACTCCGCTCCCAGCTCCGGTGTGTAAACACCGCCCCGTTCCTCCACGAAACCGGCCAGGACCCGGATCGTCTTCTCGTAGTTGAAGATCGTCGACTCCATGTAACCGGTCGCCCGCAACTCCGC
>JBOGEU010000624.1:0-7321 GCA_050741995.1 Acidimicrobiia bacterium
GGTCGGCGGCGGCGGAGACAACCTCGGGTTCGGGCATGGCTCGAGAGTTTGGTCGGTAGGCCAGACAAACAGGCCCATGGATGCGGTTAGCTTCTCCAGGCAATGCATCCCGAAGAGCTGCAAGCGATCGACGGAGCCAGAGAGGTCGTGATCGGCACCCGTACCGGCGACCGGGTCTTCCGCACCGTGATCTGGGTCGCCGTCGACGATGACGACGTGTTCGTGCGCTCGGTGCGCGGTGAATTGGGCCGCTGGTATCAAAGGGCACTCGCCGACCCCGAGGTCACCCTCGGGACGGGTGACAGCCGGTCCCGGTTCAGAGCCGTCCAGGTGACCGATCCCGAGACCATCGAGCGAGTCTCGGAGGCCCTGCGCCAGAAGTACCCGAAAGGCCCCTCGCTCGACTCCATGCTCCGCCCCGAGGTGCTGGGCACCACCCTCCGGCTCGAGCCGATCTGAGCTACAGCTGATCCCCTCTATATTTCGGCCGGGATGCAGACCTTCCTCTTCACCGATATCGAGTCGAGCACTCGTCTCTGGGAGGAGCATCCCGATGAGATGGCGCCGGCGCTGGCCCGTCACGACGCGATCCTCAACGAGGCAGTCGAGCGGGCCGGGGGGAAGGTGGTCAAGACCACGGGCGACGGATTTCTCGCCGTGTTCGACTCGGTGAGCGACACCCTCGCCGCCACCGTCGACGCCCAGAGCGCCCTCGCCGCCGAGCCATGGGGGCCGATCGGGCCGATTCGGGTGCGCATGGGGGTCCACGCCGGGAACACCGAGAATCGGGACGGCGATTACTTCGGCCCGACGATGAACCGGGCGGCCCGCATCATGGCCGCAGGCCACGGTGGCCAGGTGTTGCTCTCAGCCGTTGCCGCCGGGCTCGCCGACGGGCGGCTCCCGAGCGGTGCCCAACTGCGAGACCTCGGCATCCACCGGCTCAAGGACCTGACCCTGCCCGAACACTTGTTCCAACTGGTTCACGATGGCCTGGAGAGCGAGTTCCCGCCGCCGCTCACCCTCGATGCCCGACCACACAACTTCCCGCTGCAGACCACGGAGTTCCTCGGGCGGGAAAACGAGCTTGCCTCGATCCAGGTCATGTTGGAGTCACCCAGCACCAGGCTGTTGACGATCACCGGTCCCGGTGGGGCGGGCAATACCCGTCTCGGTCTCCAGGTGGCAGCAGAGCAAATGGACCTTTCCGTGACGGCGTATTCTTCGTTCCACCCGGTTCCGCCTCGGACCGAACACCGGGGTGGTAGCCCGGGTCGCCTCCGGAATGGTCATGTGGCAATGCGGCGCCCTGGAGCATGCGGCGGCGAGGGTGACAAAGTCCCTCGACCTGGCGCGGTCTACGCCTCCTTCACCGAAGGCTTCGACGAGCACCAACTGGTCCAGGCCAAGAGGTTGCTGGACTGACGGCGAGGTTGCGAACCCCCAACCTCAGCTTCTACGTTTCACATATGTGACAAACCGTCTCAGCTTCGACGCCAGGTGGACGCGCTGCCGCCAACTCGAGACCGTTCGTTTCATATACGAGCCGTAGAAGCTGAGGTTCACCAAGCCGCTTCTCCGATGCGGATCAGGGGACGAGGACCACCGGGTACTCGCGGACGTCGATTTGTGATCCGTCCTTGGCCGAGTAGGCCCAGACGATCAGCGCCCCGACCTGCTCCTCGTCGACCGCGTAGTCGACGGTGAAGTCGAAACCGCCCCAGCCGGTCCCGTTGGTGGTCATGGCGTTGCCCTCGGCGATGATGAGACCGTCATCATCGGTCAGGGCGTAGTTGAAGGCAGCCTCGAAGACGGCGCCGAAACCCATGACATGGAGCGGATCACCGCCACGGCCGCCATAGCCGGGCTCCTCGACGTGGAGGGATGCGGCGAATTCGAGATAGTCGCCGATGTTCACCGGCCGTTGCACCAGCTGCCCGCTCCCGATCGGGACGTCGATGGCCACCCCCTCCTGGCGGAACAGGACCTCCTGCACGGTGGGGAATCGGGACAGGGTGAACACCACCTGGGCGATGCGCTGGGCGACAGCGGCGGAGTCGTCGTCGGCTTCGAAGCCCGATGAAAGGTCCACGGTGGCGATGCCGTCGGAGATGGTGAGGCCGAGCAGACGGGCTCCCTCGGGTATGGCGCTCGAGATCGAGGGCACTCCCTCGCGCTCGCCGCCGCTGGGACCGGCCAGCAGCTGGTCCATGGCGGCACCTGCCACGGCTTTGGTGGCGGGCACCTTGCGTGTCACTGGGAGGAGGAAGGGGCCGGTCCGCTCGGGGTGCCCGGCCTCGTCGATGTAGAAGTAGGAGACGACCGTGATGTCCGCCGGCGGGGCTGTCGTGGTCGGTGTCGGGGCGGCCGTGGTCGTGGGCGCCGGGGCGATGGTCGTCGTCGGTGCCGCGGGAGCGGTGCTCGTCGAGGCGACGGTGATGGTGGTCGTGGCCGGTGTGGTGACTGTCGTCGTGCTCGGATTCTCCGACGTCGGGACCGAGCCCGATCCGGTGGTGGTCGGCCCGGCACCAGGTGATGCTTCGATCCCGCACGCCGTGATCAACAGGGCCAGACCAAGGCTCAGGGCGGCAGCACGTCTCATTGAGGTCCTTTCGAATCGGTGCATGTCGGCATTGAGACGCAGCGGGCACCCTCCTGGGGTGACACCCCGTTTTCCAGACGGGACCGATCAGCCGGCGAGGAGAAGCAGGGCGTGGATGGCGACACCGACCAGGCCCCCGACCACGGTGCCGTTCATGCGGACAAACTGGAGATCCCGGCCCAATTGCAGCTCGAGACGATGGGATATCTCGTTCGGGTTCCATCCGGCGACGGTGGTCTCGATCAGCCCAATCACCTCGTCGTCCCACTTGTGGGCGAGCCGTTCCGCCGACTCCGCGATCCAGCCGTCGATCCGAGCCCGGAGCGAGGTGTCATCGAGAACCCGCCTTGCCCACCATCGGATCAACTCCGCCAGCCTCCGCTCCAGCTCGGAGCCGGGTTGGCCGGAAGCCCGGGACAGCCCCTCGCCGACCAGCTTCCACTGCGATTGGATCGCTTCCGCCAGCTCCGGGGCGTCGAGAATGCGCAGCTTGGACTCCTCGATGCGCGCCGCGAGATCGACCGAATTGCGCAGGTCGTCGGCGACTCTGGCCAGCATCCTCTCGATATCGGATCGGACCGGATGATTGGGATCGGCCGACACATCCTCGACGAGGACCCGGAACGAGGCGATGATCCGCTCGAAGACGAGATCGCCCGCCCACGACGGCATCCACCACGGCGCCGATCGCTCGAAGCTCTCCTTGAAGTAAGGGAGGTTGTCGTCGATGACGACTTCGAGCCCGCGCAGACCGGCCTCGATCGACTCCTGCGTCCGACCTCCCTTCAACCAGGCATCGACAACCAGGGAGATGAGCGGGGCCACCGAGGTCTGGCGCATCCAATCGATGGAAGTCTCGGTGACCACCGAGGCCACGGCGTCGTCGTCGAGGGATTCGGCGATCGTGGCCGCGGTCTCGATGCTGCGCCTCGCCGCAAGGGCGGAATGCTCCGAGGAGTCGAGCCAGGTGGCCACCCGCTCGGCGACACCGGCGTTGGTCAGCCACTGTCGCAAATTGGCCGGGTCCAGGAAGTTCTGGTGAACGAACTCGGCAAGACCCCGCCCGATCTCGTCCTTGCAGCGTGGGATCAGGGCCGTGTGCGGGATCGGGATGCCCAGCGGATGACGGAACAGGGCGGTGACTGCGAACCAATCGGCGATCCCGCCGATGAGCGAGGCCTCCGATGCCGCCCTGATGAAGCCGTTGACCCCGCCTTCGGGGCCGAAGAAATGACTGGCCAGGAACACCAACAGGGCGACCAGGAGAAACCCGTTGGCACGACGCTTCCAGCGCTGCAACTCCTGGAGCCGCCGCTCCTCGTAATTGCCATCGGATCCCATCACGGGGCCTGAGGCCATCGTCACCGGAGGAATCGTACGGCCCCGGCCCCGGAATCAGGGGTGGACTCAGGCGAAAAGGACCCGGGACAGTTCCCGGTACGCCTCCAGCGGGTCCTCGCCCAGCACGTGGACTCCCACATGGTCGGCCCCGGCCTCGAGGTGGGCCGCCAGCCCGGCGGCTACCTGTTCGGCGGTGCCATGGAGGACCAAGGCGTCGACCAGCCGGTCACTGCCCCCGTCGACGAAGTCGTCCTCGGTCCATCCCTCCCGCAACAGATTGTTCCGGTAGTTGACCCTATCCAGATAGCGGGTGACCACCGGCCGTCCCACGGAACGAGCGCGTTCCGGCTCTGGGTCGAGCACCACCTTCTGCTCCGGGGCCAGCAGCCGGCCCTCGCCCAACACCTCACGGGCGAAGCGAGTGTGGTGGGGTGTGGTCAGATAGGGATGGGCGCCACGAGTCCGCTCCCTGGCCATTCTCAGCGCTCTCGGCCCCAGTGCTGCCAGCACGATGTCATCTCTGAGGACTCCGGCGTGGTCGAGCCGATCGAGATAGTCGTTGATCTTGTCGAATGGTCGGGCCCACCCCTCGGTCGCCTCCCGATGCCCGATCCCGACCCCCAGCAGGAACCGGCCGGGATGTTTTTCGACGACACGGCGATAGGAGGCACTCACCGTCTCTGCGTTCTCCCGCCACATGTTCACGATCCCGGTTGCCACCGGGATGCGCTCGGTGCCCTCGAGCAGCGCCTCCACGGATTCGAGGTCACCCTTGGGGGAACCACCGACCCAGATCGCCCCGTACCCCAGCCCCTCGACCTGCTCGGCCAACTCCGGGGTGATCGCGGAGATCATTCGCCACACGCCATAGGAGCCAAGTGCTGTAGTCATCGAGCCGGAGTTGTAGCCGCCTTCCGCCGCGACGCCAAGATCGGGGCGCCTGGCCGTTCCAAATACTCACGGCCTCCCCCACCCCGCGCGACCGGTGGACGACCCACCGCGACGAATCATCTGTAACGGATGCGACAGGAGGAGACCATGCAAACGAGAATGTTCGGATCGTTGTGGCCGGTGAGCCCGCTGACCATCGGCGGCGGCGGGATCGGTCAGGCGTGGGGCGAGACCAGCCGGGCGGACGCCGTCGGGCAGACCCCCCGAACTGCGCTCGGTGGGTCCATAGGAAGCGTGGACCAACCGGCAAGGAGCGACAAGCCCGGCGCTCGTAGATACTCTCCAGCTGTGGTTGCCAGGCCCAGCGGGACGGTCACGTTCCTCTTCAGCGACGTGGCAGGGTCGACCCGACTCTGGGAGAGCGACCGCCGGGGCATGGCATCGAGCCTGGCCAGGCACGATCGCATCCTCACTGCTGCGATCAACGACGCCGGTGGCTATGTCTTCTCCACAGCCGGGGACTCATTCGCTGCCGCGTTCCCGACGCCGACGGGAGCCTTGACCGCCGCCATGACAGCCCAAATCGGTCTGCTCACCGAAACCTGGGAGGGACCACCGATCCGGGTGAGGATGGGGGTTCACACCGGCACCTCCTACGAACGGGCCGGCGACTACTTCGGGCCCAACGTGAACCGGGCGTCCCGTGTGATGTCTGCGAGCAACGGCGGGCAGATCCTCGTCTCGGGCGTAACCGCTCAACTGGTTGCCGACCAGATCGAGGCTCCCTTGTCGCTGGAGGACCGTGGCGTCCACCCGTTGAAGGATCTCGATCGCCCCGAGCACCTCTTCGAAGCGCTGCATCCGGACCTACCTCCAGTCTTTGACCCACTCCGCACCGCACCTATCGACCGCCTTCATCTCCCCGTCCAGCTCTCATCTTTCGTCGGTAGGAAAGCCGAGCTCGAAGCGGTCACCGCATTGCTCGAAGAGTCACGGCTGGTGACACTGACCGGCGTGGGTGGGACGGGCAAAACCCGTCTCGCCATCGAGGTGGCGTCCGGTTTGGAGGATCCGTTCCCTGACGGGGTGTGGATGGTGGGTCTGGCGGATGTCTCCGATCCCGCCCTGATCGTCAACGAGGTGGCGGAGCTGTGGGGTTTGCGCCCCGGTGAAGGGATGGAGCTGATCCAGGTGATCAGGGCCCACCTGGCGCGAACGACCCTGCTCATCTTGCTGGACAACTGCGAGCATGTCCGCATGGCGGCTGCAGATCTGGCCGCGGAGCTGGTCGCCTCCAGCCCGGGTCTCAGGGTTCTCGCCACGTCACGGGAGTCGCTGGGCATTCCTGGCGAGGCGGTGTATCGGGTGCCGTCACTGGGCATACCCGGGGAGGGCTCCGACCTCGCTCGCTCGGAATCGGTGCGTCTGTTTGTCGACCGAGCGACACATTTGTTGCCGGGCTTCTCGCCGTCCTCCTCCGAGCTGGAGGCGATCGCACGCATCTGCCGCCGTCTCGACGGCATCCCGCTCGGCATCGAACTGGCCGCTGCCCGGATTCGCACCCTGACCGTCTTCGACCTCGCCGACCGACTCGACGAGTCGTTCCGGATCCTCACCGCGGCGTCGAAGACCACGGTCCGACGTCAGCGGACATTGGAATCGGCGATCGCCTGGTCCTACGACCTGCTCAGCGACGAGGAGGCGGCGTTGTTTCGACGTCTCTCCGTTTTCGCAGGCGGCTTCGACCTCACCGCAGCCGATGCGATGGGAAGAGGCGAGGACGTGCTCACCCTCCTCGATCAGCTCGTCGACAAGTCTCTGGTCATCGCTATCCCCCAGGAGCGCACCTCCCGGTTCAAGCTTCTCGAGCCGATACGGCAATTCGGCGAGCTGCACCTGAGCGCTGCGGGCGAGTCGTCGGAGGCCCGAATCCTCCACGCCGAGCACTACGCCACCTGGATCGGCACCATCGAGCCCAAGCTCCGCGGACCCCAACAGGCAGAGGCGAACCGTGACCTCCTGATGGAGAACGACAACATCAGGTCGGCGCTGGGCACCTTCCTCGACCGCGGCCAGGTCGACAGGTTCTTGGAGGTGTGCTTCGACCTGACCTGGTTCTGGAGCCAGTCGAGTCTCCAGGTCGAGGCCCGGGACACCCTCGTCGAGGCTCTCACCGGCCACGCCGGGGAGATCTCGCCGGCCCACGCTGCGAGAGCCTGGTTTGTCGCAGCTCTGCTCGCCACCTTCCTCACCGATCCCGACGCTGTCGAATACGCCGATCGCGGTCTCGAGGCAGCGGAGCGAACCGATGACGGTGCCCTCATCGGCTGGCTGACCCTTGCCCGGGGAATGACGTCCTCCAACATGGCCGGTCAGGAAGAATCTCAGGACTGGATGGAGGGAGGGCGGCGACTGATCGCGGAGAACCTGGATCGACCGCTCTGGGACCGTTCCTTCGACGACGCCGTCGTCGAGTTCATGCTCGGG
>JBOGEU010000625.1:0-3066 GCA_050741995.1 Acidimicrobiia bacterium
GGAGTGGACCACCCGGTCGGCACCAGGCGCGGGGTCCTTGGCGATCATGTCGTCACCGATCAGTCGGCGGCGGCGATGTCGACGTTGTACGCCTCGTAGACGAGGTCGGCGCCGCGCTGACGGTGCAATGTCACCCGACCGAGGAGGGTGGTGAGCCGTCTGCGCAATGCGACGCCATCGGGGGTGACGCTCCCGCGGATCGCTTCGAGCTTGCGCTCGGCCCGGTCGCAGGCGGCGAGGAGCAAGCCATGCTCATCCTCGAGTTCCCGGGTGGCTGCGGCGAGACGCGGTGCCACGTCAACGATCTCGGCGAGCAGCCCTCGCGGCCCCTCGACCTCGGCGACATGCGCTTCCAGGCCCTCACGCAGGCCGGCGAGGCTGTCTTCCACCCTGTCGAGCCAACCTTCGGCAGCCGCCGGTCCGGCAAGGGCCTTCTCCAACTGGGTCATCGCATCGTTCAGGGCCCGACGACGGGCATGTGCCCTGGTCAGGCTGGAGCTGTCGGTCATGATCCGACTGTGCGTCGATTGTGGGTCGGGCGGAAGGGCCGGAAGACTCTTTTGGCGGCCACCCCGCCATTCTCGCGCGAGAGCGGAATGTCAGTCGGCGAGGAGCCGGTTGAGGGCTGTCTGGTCGTCGGTGGTCAGGGCTTGCTCCGCCTGGAGACTCTCCAGGTCGCGGTAGATCGACGCCACCGCCTGAATCTTCCCGTCCTTGCGATACCCGACGATGACATCGCGGGCGGCGGGGTCACCCTTGACGATCTCCTCGTCCCATTCGCCGGCGTGGCCGGTGACGTTGATCGGCACGTCGTAGTGCTGGCTCCAGAAGAACGGCGGGACGTCGAAAGCGACGTCGTGCCCCAGGATGTTGCGTGCAGCCGTCTGCGCCTGACGTTGTGCCAGGACCCAGTGCTCGACGCGGATCATGCCCGCCCGGGGGTCTGGGTAGCGGGCGACGTCGCCGGCCGCCCAGATGTTCGGGTCACCGGTCTGCAGCCGGTCGTTGACCAGCACCCCGTCGTCGACCTCGAGCCCGGCGTCCTCGGCGAGTCCGGTGCGAGGGATCACTCCGGCCCCGATCACGACGAGATCGGCGGGCACATTGCTCCCATCATCGAGGACGACGTGATCGTCGAGGATCTCGCCGACCGACCGACCAAGGCGGAACACGACCCCGCGGCTCTCGTGGAGATCGCGCACGAAGCTGCCCAACTTCTCGCCGACGACGTGGGCGAGAGGTGTGCCCTCGGGGGCGACGACCGTGACGCCGACATCGCGGTGCCGGAGGGAGGCCGCCACTTCGAGCCCGATGAACCCGGCCCCGATCACCACCGCGTTGACTGTCCGCTCGAGGGAGGCGATGATCGAACGGCTGTCTTCCAGTGTTCTCAGATAGTGGACATGGGCCCGGTCGCCTCCGGGGATGGGGAGGTGCCTCGGCTCGGCCCCCGGGGCGAGGAGCAGGGCCCCGTACTCGTGACTGGTCCCGTCGTCGAGATGGATCGTTTGCCGGGCACGATCGATGGCGGTGACCTTCCGCCCGGTGACCAGATCGATCTGGTGCTTCTGGTAGAAATCGGGGCTGCGCAGAGGCATCCACTCCTCGGGGGCGGTCCCGGCGAGATAGTCCTTGGAGACATTGGGGCGGTCGACCGGAGGCTCCTCGCCGATGAGGACGATCGGCTTCGAGTAGCCCAGCCGGCGAAGGGTCTCGGCGGCGGTGGCCCCGGCTGCGCCGGAGCCGACGATCACGACCGATGACGGCTCCGAGGGGGGAGTCCGCTCCGGTGGCGGGGATTCCACAGGACCTGTGACGAAGATCCGTCCGTCTCTTTCGGTGGGCTGGTAGACCGCGATCGGGTTGAGGGCAGGAGCGCCCACCGCCTCTCCGGTGGCGAGATCGAAGACTGCGTGGTGCCAGGGACAGTGGACCTTCCCTCCCTCGCACAGGCCGTCACCCAACGGGCCCCCATAGTGGGTGCAACTCCCAGCGACCGCTCGCAGCACCCCGTCGGCGGTGCGGACCACGATGACCTGCTTCCCATCGACCTGTCCCTTGGTCGGGCTCTCGGAGACCTCGTCGGCGGTAATGCCGTCAGTGGCCAAATCCGGGCCCACAGCGCTGGTTTCAGCCATTGCTACTCCTGTCTCGAGTGTCCGTGGCCGGCCGCAGCCGGACACAGCAATAGCCGTCCTCGGGTGCCAGGGCCGCCTCGGCGTCGCTCTCCGCGCCCTGGACCATCCCCTCGACCAATGCGAGGTTGAGCTCACAGGTAATCGCCCGATCCTGATCACGAAGCACATGAAACGGGCAGTTGCGGAACCTGGTCTCACCCTCGATGAGGGCCGGTTCGTAGCCGGTGTCGGTCAATGCCTCGGCGAGCCCATCGCGGCCGATGACGGCGCCGACCTCGTGTGCCGCTCTCCTGACGACATCGGGGTCGATGCGCCCGGCGCCGATGGCGGTCAGCATGATCCGCGCCGCCAACTCATAGCGCCGTGGCGGCACCGACACGTCATAGACACGGTCCGATCGGCGATAAAGCTTCGAGGGCCGGCCGGCACCGGGACCGACCCGTCCGTTCAGCCGGCGGAACTCGACGGCGAGCAGCCCGTCCTCGGCGAGTCGATCGAGGTGGTAGGCGGCCACCTGACGCGAGACGCCGACGCCATCGGCCGCCTGGTCGCGGTTCACCAAACCTCCCGCCGAGACGACAAACTGGTACAGGGCTCGACGCAGGGGCTCGCCGAGGGATGCCACCGCCTCGAGCTCGGCGGCGGGTCCCGGTTGTGATTCGGTCATCGAGTCAGTGTAAAACAAATCGCGCTTGGTATTACAACCCGATGGTCGGGACAGTCGTGGTTCAGGCCCCGCGCACGGTCAGCGCATCCCGAATCTCCCGGAGAAGCATGATCTCCTCGGAAGGCTCGACCTCCGGCTCTTCACCGGATTGCTGGCGTGCCTTGATCGCGTTGTATGGCTTCACCACGAACAGGAACAGTGCCAGCGCCACGAGCAAGAACGCGATCAAAGCGTTGAGGAAGTTCCCGTAGAGGATCTCCG
>JBOGEU010000626.1:0-2009 GCA_050741995.1 Acidimicrobiia bacterium
GTGGAGACGACCGCCCTCCGCTTCCCACTCCCCAACCCGATCACCACCGCCCTCTCCACCAACACCCACGTCGACGCCACCGCGGTCAGGCTTCGTACCGAGGGCGATCTCACCGGATTCGGGATCACGGCGGGTCTCGGTGGGTACGCCGCCGGCGCCGTCAAGCCCTATATCGATGCCGAGCTCGCCCCTCTCGCCGTGGGGCAGGACGCCCTCGCCCCCGAGGCGTTGTGGAATCGGATGTGGAGCCCCAACAAGCCCCGGATGCGGGCCGGGATCGGGGTATGGGCCCTGTCGGCGGTGGATATCGCCTGCTGGGACGTGGTGGGGAAGACAGCCGGCCTCCCCGTGCACCGACTGCTCGGTGGCTTTCGGGACGACGTACCGGTCTACGGGAGTGGTGGCTGGCACACCCTGGCCGACGACGAGCTGGTGAACGAGTGCCAGGGCTTCGCCGGGATGGGAATCGCCGCTTACAAGTACAAGATCGGCAGCCCCCGGGACCGGGAGCGAACCGCCCTCCTCCGCCAGGAGATGGGCGAGGATTTCACGCTTTTTGCCGACGCCAACCAGCGATTCACGGTGACCCAGGCACTGGAAACGGCCCGGATGCTGGCCGATCATGGTGTGGCCTGGATCGAGGAGCCGGTCCTCGCCGACAGCACCGACGATCTCGCCGCGGTGGCGGCGGCGTCGCCGGTGCCGGTGGCCGCCGGGGAGAACGTCTACTTCCGGTGGGGATTCAGGGAGATCTGCGATCGTCGGGCCGCCTCCTATCTCCAGCCCGATGTGGGCCGGTGCGGCGGGATCACCGAGTTCGCCAAGATCGCCCACATCGCGGATGCCTACAACCTCGCCCTGAGCAGCCATCTGTGGCATGAGCTGTCGATCAGCCTGGTGGGGGCCAGTCCCATGGGTTTCATGGTCGAATACGCCGAGCTCATCCCGCCCGATGCCCTGACCCGTGAGTTCGAAGTGGTCGATGGCCGGATCCGGGTGCCGGAAGCCCCCGGGCACGGGGTGGAGCTGACGGCGGAGGCGATGACCAGGTACGCGGTCTGAGAGGAGACCCGATGCGTATCGAGAGGATGGAGATCTTCCCGGTGACGATGGCACTGCGCACGCCGATCCCGATGTCGAACGGGATCATCGAAAGAACGGGAAATGTCCTGGTCAAAGTGGTGAGTGACGGTGTCACCGGCTGGGGCGAAGGTGTGGAGGCCCCGTCACTGACCCATCAATCCCAGCGGGAAATAATCGCCGACCTCGAGTCTCTCTCCTCGACGGTTGTGGGCTCCGACCCGATGCGACGCAACGATGTCTGGGCCAGGCTCACCACGCTGAGACCCGCGGCCACCACCGCCATCGGCGCCATCGACATCGCCCTTCATGACCTGGCCGGAAAGGCGCTCGGTGTCCCGGTGCATCAGCTGCTCGGCGGGGCGGTGCGGGACCAGGTCCCTGGCTTGACCCTGGTGGGCAGTGGCGATGCCTCCGCCGACGCCGACAAGCTGGCGGAGCGCTACGAGCAGGGCTTCCGCTGGTTCAAGATCAAGCTGGGCATGGCGTCCGCCGCGGTCGAGTTGGGGACCCTGGCCAAAGCCGCGGAGCTGGTGGGAGACGACGGCGTCGTGTGCGGTGATGCGAACGAGGCTTGGGCCGAGGATCAGGCAAGGTCCTTCCTCGGCCGGCTCGACGGCGCTCGCATCCGATTCATCGAGCAACCGGTGCCCCGCTCCGACCGCGACGCCCTGCTCCGCCTGGCCGACTCCTCGCCGGTCGAGCTGTGTGCCGACGAGAGCGCAGGCAGCCTGACCGCAGTGATCGGGTTCGTCGGCACAACGATCGGAGGAGTGAGCCTCAAGCTGATCAAGCACGGTGGGATCACCGGTGTCATGCGCGGGGCAGCCATCTGCTCTGCCGGCGGTCTGGGCATCAACCTCGCCGGGAAGGTCATCGAGTCCAGCATCTCGGCGGCGGCCAATCTCCACTGCGCCGCGGCCTTCGAA
>JBOGEU010000627.1:0-5035 GCA_050741995.1 Acidimicrobiia bacterium
TCCACCGCCTCGGTCGGCTGGGCGCCCTTGGACAGCCAGGCCGTGGCCTTGTCGTTGTCGATCTCGACCAGCGACGGGTCCTGCCGCGGGTCATAGCGGCCGATCTGCTCGATGTAGCGGCCGTCGCGCGGCGACCTGCCGTCGACAACCACGACGCGGTACGAGGGGGCCTTTTTCTTTCCCATCCGCATCAGCCTCATTTTCACGGCCATCAATTCACCTCTTCGTTCGCTGCGCCGACAGGAGACCTTGCAGCGAGGGGGTCCCCTTGCCTCCGGCCAGCACCTTCATCATCTTCTGCGCGTCGACGAACTGCTTAAGCAGCCGATTCACATCCTGGGGCCGGGTTCCCGAGCCGGACGCGATTCGGCGCTTTCGGCTGCCACCGATGATCTTTGGGTTCCGGCGCTCCTCTGGCGTCATCGACTGGATGATCGCCTCGACCCGACGCAGATCACGGTCGTCGACATCCACCTCGCGAATGAGCGACCCGGAGCCGGGGAGCATAGCAAGGATGTCCTTGAGAGGCCCCATCCGCTTCATCGCCTGGAACTGGCCGAGGAAATCCTCGAGCGTGAATTCGCCCTTTTGCAGCTTCCTGGCCGCCCTCTCCGCCTCCGCCTCGTCGAAGGTCGCCTCGGCCTTCTCGATGAGGGTCATCACGTCACCCATCCCCAGGATGCGGGAAGCCATCCGGTCGGGATGGAAGGCCTCGAGGTCGCCGAGACCCTCGCCCGTGCCGGCGAACTTCACCGGCGCCCCCGTGACCTCCCGGACCGATATCGCGGCCCCACCCCGTGCGTCGCCGTCGAGCTTGGAGAGGACGACACCGGTGAGGCCGACACGCTCCTGGAACCCGATTGCCACATTGACCGCGTCCTGACCGGTCATGGCGTCGACCACCAAGAGCACCTCGTCGGGGTCGGCGGCCTTCCGGACGTCGTCGAGCTCGCGCATCAGCTGAGCGTCGATCTGGAGACGGCCGGCGCTGTCCACGATCACCACGTCGCGGCCGGTCTTGGACGCCTCTTTGAGGGCCGCCTTGACGAGACGAGCCGGCTTCCCCTTGCGATCGGCGAACACCGGTACCTCGATCCGTCGCCCCAATGTCTCCAATTGGTCGATGGCCGCCGGGCGCTGCAGGTCGGCGGCGACCAGGAGCGGCTTTTTCCCCTGGCCCTTCAGCAGCAAAGCAAGCTTCCCGGCGGTAGTCGTCTTGCCCGAGCCCTGGAGCCCGACCATGAGGATGGTGAGGGGTGGCGACGACTTCTTCAAGGGGACCGCTTCCCGTCCCAGGGTGACGACCAGCTCCTCGTGGACGATCTTGATCACCTGTTGACCGGGAGTCAGCGACTTGGAGACATCCTCGCCGAGGGCCCGCTCTTTGATCCTGGCCAGGAAATCCTTGACCACCTTGACGTTGACGTCGGCCTCGAGCAGGGCGAGCCGGACCTCACGTAGTGCGCCATCGATGTCTTTCTCGGAGAGACGGCCCTTGCCCCTGAGTGAGGTGAACACGTTCTCGAGACGCGAGGTGAGAGAGTCGAACATCGAGGCGGAACGGTAGATGAGGGTGCCGCGCTAGGCGTCAGCCGCCATCGACGTCACGACGCCGGAAGGCGAGCAAACCGGTGGCGATGAGGGCGGTGGCGATGCAAAGCAGCACGAGCAGAGGCAGCGCCTCGATGTCCTGCGCCGGGTACCTGGGGACGTGGCTGAACGGCGAAAGGTTCAGGCTCCATTGCGGGAACCGGAGGATCTGCCCCAGCTGACCCAGGATAAGACACGCCACCAGCACCGCCCAGCTCAGCCCGACCCGCCGCGGGGCGATCCCGTACAGCGCCATCGCAGTGCCGGTGAGCACCCAGACCGCCGGCAGCTGGACGACGGCGGCACCGAGCACCCGGGGCACCTGTGCTCCGAGGTCACCGGTGATCGCCCCGTAGGTGACGCCGGCGAACAACCCGGCAAGGGCGAGGATCATCGCCGGAACCACCAGCCCGAAGACGAGGTGACTCCACGCCCACCGGGTGCGCGGTGTCGCGGTTGCCAGCAACGGGTCGGCCCTGAGGCCTTCCTCCTCGACCCGGAGCCGGAGCACGGCCCGGATCGCGTAGGCGGCGGTGACGATGGCGATGATCCCGAGGACTGCCGAGAAGTAGGCGTCGGTGAGCCCCTGCTCTCCGCCGAGTTGCTCGAAGATCTGCTGAAGCTGCGGGTTGCCCTCCAGCATGTCACCGATGCTCTCGCCGGCGCCCCCGTAGACCGCGCCCAAGGCGGCCAGCCCGAAGGCCCAGCCGATCACCGATCCACGATGCAACCGCCAGGCGAGGCCGAAGACGCCGCGGAGACCGGCGCCGGCACGGGCAGGCCCGGGCCGGGGCGGGAAGGCCCCTGCTCCGACATCGCGACTCGAGGCGATGGCCACGGCCGTGATGGCCATCACCGCCCCCACTGAGATCCAGAGGGCGAGCACCCACCATCGCTCGCCGGCGAAGGGCTGCAGCCGGCTGAACCAGCCGATCGGCGACAGCCACGACATCCACTCCAGTCCCTCCCCACCGGTGTCCCCGCCCATGCGCAGCGCAAAGGCGAGACCGGCGACAGCGACGCCGACGCCACGAGCAGTCGACGAAGCTTCTGTGAGCTGTGCGGCGAGGGCGCCGACACCGGCGAAGGCAACCGCCACCCCGGTGAACCCGAAGCCGAACGCGATCGAGCCGGCGGCAGGCAACCCGACACCGGTCAACCCCGCGGCCAGCGCCCCGCCGAGGACGACCCCCGCCCCGATGGTGACGACCGAGGCCGCCGCCAGAGGGGCGTGACGTCCCAGGACGGTGGAGCCGAGCAGCTCGCGTCTCCCGGTCTCTTCCTCCTCACGTGTGTGCCGGACCATGGTGAGGATCGCCATCAGGGCGACGAAGAAGGCGCCCAATGTGCCGGAGCGCCAGGCGGTCAGGCCGCCGATGCCGGGGTCGAGGAGTGGCCCGAGCAGGGCGGTGAGGGCGGGACTGGTGGCAACCGTGGCCAACAGGGCCTCCCTCGACGCGGCAGTGGGATAGAGCTCGATGAATGCGTCGGCGGTGACGATCGGGACCGAGGCGAGGACGAGGAGCCACACGCTGAGCCTGACCCTCTCCCGGCGGGCGATGAACCGGATCAGCTTCCCGGTCCCCGCGAGGCCGGTCACTCCCCGGCCTCCCCGTCCTCGTAATGCCGGATGAACAGCTCTTCCAGGGTCGGGGGATGGCTCACCAGGCTGCGAACCCCGAGTGGTGCCAGGGTGCGGATCACGTCCGGAAGCCGGTCCGAGTCGACCTCGAAATCCACTCGGTGATCGTGGAACCGGAGGTCGTGGACACCGGCGAGCGCGGCGACCGGTGCCGGGTCGGAGCTCAACTCGGCATTGATCGTGGTCCGTGTCAGATGTCTGAGCTCGGCCAGTGTCCCACTCTCGACCGTCTTCCCCTTGCGCACGATGCTCACCCGGTCGCACAGGGCCTCGACCTCGGCCAGGATGTGGCTGGCGAGGAGGACGGTGCGCCCGTGGTTGCGATCCTCCTCGATGCAGGCGCGGAACTGGGCCTCCATCAAGGGATCGAGCCCCGCGGTGGGCTCGTCGAGGATCAGGAGCTCGACCTCGGAGGAGAGGGCGGCCACCAGGGCCACCTTCTGCCGGTTGCCCTTGGAATAGGTCCGGCCCTTCTTGGTCGGATCGAGATCGAAGCGCTGCAACAGCTCCTCTCTGCGTCGCTCGTCGAGACCCCCCCGAAGCCGGCCCAGGAGGTCGATCACCTCGCCGCCGGTGAGGTGGGGCCACAACATCACGTCACCGGGCACATAGGCGAGACGCCGGTGCAACTCGGTGGCCTCGCGCCAGGGGTCCCCGCCGAGCAACGTCGCGCTCCCGGCATCGTGACGGAGCAGCCCGAGAAGGATCCGAATCATCGTCGTCTTGCCGGCGCCGTTAGGGCCGAGAAAACCGTGCACCTCACC
Source organism: Acidimicrobiia bacterium (assembly GCA_050741995.1). Classification (GTDB taxonomy): domain Bacteria; phylum Actinomycetota; class Acidimicrobiia; order Spongiisociales; family ZC4RG35; genus JARDZU01. The sequence continues at coordinate 3,997 of JBOGEU010000627.1, forward strand.
GGTGGCCACCTCCAGGTCGAGACCGTCGAGGGCCCTGACGTGGCCGAATTGCTTGACCAAACCGGTGACTGTTATCGCATTGCTCATTACCGCCTGGATCGTAGCACCATGCTGAACACCTGTTTAATATACTGATCGTGCGTTCAACAGACGACCTCGATCTGACCACCAAGGCCCGGATCCGACAGGCGGCGCTGGCCCGCTTCCCCGAGGACGGGTTCGGGGCCACCACCATTCGGGCCGTCGCCGCCGACGCCGGCGTCTCCCCCGCGCTGGTCGTGCACCATTTCGGCTCCAAGGACGGGCTCCGCCAGGCGTGTGACGAATACGTGGTGCGCAGTTACCGGGAGGCGAAGCAGGCGGCGATGGAGGACCGGAACCTGTACAACCCGTCCTTCGCCGCCACCGCCTACAAGATCGCCGAGCCTCTGCTCCGTTATCTGGGATGGGCCCTGTCCCGGGGCCACGAGGCAGCGGGCGAGCTTTTCGACGAGATGGTCAGGGAAGCGGTCGCCCTCTCCAGGATCGCCATCGACAAGGGGTTGGTCCGCGACTCGAGCGACCTGGAGACCCGGGTCGCGGTCCAGATGGCGATGCAGCTCGGTGCGGTGGTGATGCACTCTCACCTACAGCGGAACCTCGGCGTCGACCTGCTCACCGCCGAGGGGCTCACCGTGCTCGGCCCCGTCCTCTTCGAGCTCTTCGGGGGTCTCTTCGAGCCCGAGGCCCTGGACCGACTGCGGGATGCATGGGATCAGAGCCGAAGCGCAGAGACACCACTCACCGTGTAGCCCGTTCCGCTGACCCCGCCGTCGGCACCGATCTGAGGTCACATCGAGCACCGCGATCCAGCTTCGAGAAGGATCCGGCCGCTTTTCTTGCCGACGAAGCCACTTAGGCTGCTCTCGTGATCCCTGACACGATCGAACGGTTGGAGACGAGCCTCGACGGCCTCGACTACTTCGCCGACGAGAGCCTCGTCGTCGCCATCCACATCGCCATCCAACTCGGACGCCCTTTGTTTCTCGAGGGAGAGGCA
>JBOGEU010000628.1:0-2550 GCA_050741995.1 Acidimicrobiia bacterium
GACGGGTTCGAGTTGGTCCCCGGTCTCGGCCAGGAAGTCTCAGCTTGAGCGTTTGGTGGAGCGTCTGATCAGCATCACGTAGCCGACGATCCCGACCACGGTGAACCCGAACCACTGGATGGCATAGGCCAGGTGCGGGCCCTCGTCGTCGAATGTCGGCCTCGCGGGAAGGATCGGCTCGCCGGTCACCTGCTCACCGAGCATCGAGAGATAGATCGGGGCCAGCGGGTACGGGACCTGATCCTGGATCCGGTCGACGTCCACCCGGTTCATGGCCACCAGGCGGCCTTCAGCGGGGTCGGCCGGCCCCAGCCCTTGTCGTTCCTGAGTCGGGCGCACCCAGCCCTCGACGGTGACCTCGCCCTCAGGGGGTGCCGCCTCGCTCACCGGAACCTCGTCCATGCCCAATGGGACCCAACCCCTGTCGACCAGGACCGCGATGCCCTCCCCCAGCAGCGGGGTGATGACATGGAAACCGGCGGCATCCTGATAGACCTGGCTCCGGATCAGCACTTCATGCTCGGGCTGGAACTCGCCGGTTGCCGTCGCCCGCCGGTACTCCAGGCTCTCCACGTCGCCGCCGGCGGCGGACAGCAGCACCTCGATGTCGACCGGCGCCTCCCCATACCTCGACTCCCCAACCGCGTTGGCCAGCCGGCGCTCCTCGAGGCGGTTCAGCTGCCAGAGACCGAGGTTGACGAATACGACGACCAGGGTCAGCACCACGAGATGGGCGAAGATCCAGCGTGGGGTCAGCAACCACCGCACTGCTAGGCGGCTAAGGGGATCTCGTCGTCGTCGAGGAGAGCCTGAGCCGCGGCCTCGATGGAGGGCTCTTCACGCCTGATGGCGCTGGGCACGGACAGCATGGAGCCCACCGTTTCGGCATCGATCCGACCGGCTTCGATCAGAGTGCGGGCAATGTCGTCGGTCCAGTACCAGGGCACGGGCAACCTCCGGGTGGTTCGAAGGGACAGGGACCTGGCCACTGTACCCCCGATGTCAATCCCTGAAATCGCCAATGATCACGGGGCTGAGACCGCCACCGGCTCCAGCGCGTCGACGTCTTTCACGTGCACCTGCTCGGCGACGACCTCGAGGCGCGATCGCCGACCTTCGGCAGCCTCCCAAAAGCGTCGCTGCACGGCGCCGCACACCCAAATGCGCCGCCCTTTCGTCGGAAGGTCGTCGAGAAATTCCGCTGACGGGCCCCACCACGTGACCGGCACCACGTCCACCCGTCGTCGAGGCTCCTCGGAATGGACGGTGACCAGCAATCGGATCAGCCGGGTCCCGGTCTCGAATTCCTTGACCTCGGGGTCGACGGCGAGCTTTCCACAAAGCACCACCAGATTGAGATCCATGACACTCTCCCCTTCTATGCGGGGAAGTGCGGTTGAGAAGAGCGTGTCAGACGACGGTGACAGATTTCAGAGGAGGGCGGCGCGGAGCTCGTCGACACCCTCGAAGTCGGTCTCCTGCTCGTCGAGGGCGGCCACCAGACGGCGAGCCGCGTCCATGTCCCCCGCTTCGAGCGCCACCCGTGCCGCCACGTACCAGCGACGCAACTCGCCGGGGGAAGGCGAGGCCACGAGGCGACCGGGTTTGATGACGTTCCAAGCATCGAGCGGCTTTCCCTCGTCGAGGAGGAATGAGGCGTACACGACCCTCGCCTCGTCACCCACGGTGGCGGATGGGTCCAGGTCCTGGAGCAGATCCCAGGTCTTGGTGACGTCGTTCTTGCGCCCCAGGGCCCGCAGCGAGTCCATCTCGATCGGCATGTGGATCAGGTCGCCGGTGAGTCGTCGAAAGGTGCGCAGCTCACGCAGTGCCTCCTCCCAATTCCCGGTGTGATAGGCGGAGAGCCCGAGCATCTCTCGCACCGTCGAAGAGCGTGGGGCCAGGGTCTTCGCCTTGCGCAGCTCGGGAAGGGCGGCGGCGTAACGCTCGTCGGCGAACTGATTGAGCGCCTTTGCCAGGTGGTTGAGAGCAGGGTCCCGACGATCCTTGGGCGTGGAGCGCTGGATCTCCTCACGAATCCATTTCGGGAGCTGGCCCGAGCTGACCGAGGTGACGGTGCGGTGCTGGCGGGTCTCGCGGGACTCGCGGGGCTCGTGGCCGTCACGGCGGCGCTGGTCGCCTCTCCGCTGATCTCCACCCTTGCCCTTCGGCTGGCGCTTGCCCCGGTGATCCCTGGGTTTGTCTTTGTCGGGGCGATGGGTCACTTGTCGATCTCTTCTTTGCTGACACAGAAGGGCCGCCAACGGTAGTCGGCGGCCCTTCCAGGGATCATGCCCGGCGGTGACCTACTCTCCCAGGGGGTTGCCCCCCAAGTACCATCGGCGCTGGCAGGTTTCACTTCCGTGTTCGGAATGGGAACGGGTGGTTCCCTGCCGCTGTAGCCACCGGACAAAGCTTTGAGCCCCGGCAACCCGAGGACTCCATAGCGAGCACAAATATCGAGGATTCATTCCAAGCCCTCGGCCTATTAGTACCGGTCCGCTGAACACATTGCTGTGCTTACACGTCCGGCCTATCAACCTGGTCTTC
>JBOGEU010000629.1:0-1754 GCA_050741995.1 Acidimicrobiia bacterium
AGTACATCGAGATCGTCGTCCCCGAGGGCGGGACCGTCACCTTCGTCGGTGCCGGCCGCAATCCTCACAACGCGGTGGCGGCCGACGGCTCGTGGTCGACCGAAGACGCGTTCGACAGTCTCGAGCTACTCGAGGGAGACGAGGCGTCCCTCTCTTTCGACACGGCCGGCGAGTACGTGTTCTATTGCACCTTCCACGGGAACGCCGCCGGTGACGCGATGGCGGGCAGGCTGATCGTCGAAGCCCCCGGCCAATGAGACCCGGCCGGGTGCTGGCCCCGGCGGGGACGGCATCGGCCTCGCTGCCTGTGCCGGACCGCCGGAAGGCGACCCGTCACGAACCATGAGGCGATCGACCTGTGATCCCGCCGATATCGGCAGTCGATACTTAAGGTGATACGGGATCAGGGGGTCGGGACGACCTGACCCGAAAGATCGGCAGAGTGTGAAGCAATGAACTATCCGCTGCTCTATCTGGAGCATCTAAGCCGGCGCGACATCGAGTTGCTGGCCGTAATCGCCGGCGTCGACAGTGCCGGCCTGAGACGTCTGGTGTTGGACCAACCCGGCGCCATCGACGACCTGCTGGCGTCACCCGAGCTCTTCGAGGCGGTCTTCGAGCCGCACCAGGAGAGCCTCGATCCGGGGGCCTCGACCTTCCTAGCCTTCGGGGCACTGGTCAACCGATCCGCCGGCGACCTGCTGGCCACAAATCATGTAGCCGAGTGGTCGGGCCCGGGGAAACGGCTGCCGGTGTTCGACGTGGAGCCGATGCGAGGGTTTCTCGACGACGGGCTGCGCCGCTACTTCCTCATCGAATTCCTGAATTCGTTCACCAGCGTGGCGAGCGGGAGCTATCTGGTGAAGACCCGGGCCGGTTATCGGCGCCGGCGATTCAGTGAGCTGGATCTGAGCCGGATGGCCGAGATCGTCGACCTGTTGCCACCCATGGAGCGTCCTGGTGGTTACCGGCGTCTCGGGGACATCGCGTTGTTCCTCAACGGTGTCTTCCCCGACCATGCGGCAACTCACCCGCTGCCTCCGACCGAGCGTGAGCTGTTGGCCCGCTCGGCCGCCATAAAGGCGGTCGACGCCGCCATCGAGGACGGGGGCCTCAGGTTCCTCGACACCGCAGGGGCCGGTTGGTACCGCCGAGCCGCAGACGAGTCGGAGCAGGCGGCCGGCAACGGGTCGGGATTCCTCCGGATGCTGTCGGATCACTTCGGCGAGGCCCGGCGCATCCTCAATTACATGGCAGACCGCTATCTGTTCGGACACCGGCTCGGCCGGCTCCAGCGTCCCGGCTGATCCCGCCCGTGCCGACCCGGTACCTGCGGCACGGAGCTGCCGTCGTCGCGATGTCGCCGAGGAGTAGCTTGGAGCACTGCGCTCGATGCGTGATGCACCGTGGGATGGACGCGGCTGGAAGGAGGATGGGATGATCTTCGACTTCTTCGGTGACTTGAACTGGCTCGCCGTCGTGGTGGCGACGATTGCCTGGTTCGCCTTCAGTGCCATCTGGTACTCGGTGCCGCCCCTGAGCGGTGCCTGGCAGCGCGCCTCGAAGGTGGACATGACCGGCGGCGGCCCGCCCCTGGCGGTCCTGTTCATCCCGACGCTCATCGGCTACTTCGTGACCACGGTGCTGATCGGGCTGATCGTCGAGGCGGTCGGCGCCACCGAGGTAATGGACGGGATCTGGCTCGGGGTGGCGCACGGGGTCGGCTTCGGCGCGGTCGGTGCCCTGGTCAACCA
>JBOGEU010000630.1:0-1438 GCA_050741995.1 Acidimicrobiia bacterium
ACCTCGACGTCCTCAAGGAGGCCGACTACCTCACCAACCTGACCGACGAAATGGCCAGCGTCGCGTCCAGGGAAGCGATCCCCCGTGATGTGCTCCGGCGGCGCCTGCTGCTCGTGCTGTTCGCCCTCGGCACCAACATGGGGATCAAGCGCATCGTGGCCACCGGCGGGCACGGCGAGAGCGAGGCCGCCCTTCGCAATGTGAGGCGCATGTACGTGAACCGGGAAAACCTCCGCCGGGCCATCGCGGCGGTGGTCAACGCCACCTTCGACGCTCGGGACCCGGCGTGGTGGGGCGAGGGCACGGCGTGCGCATCGGACTCCAAGCGCTTCGGGTCGTGGTCGTCGAACCTGATGACCGAGTACCACGTCCGCTACGGCGGGCCCGGGGTGATGATCTATTGGCACGTCGAGCGCAAGTCGGTGTGCATCTACAGCCAGCTCAAGCACTGCTCGGCATCCGTTTTCAGGGGGCGGAGACCGAGTACCAGCGGTCCGACCAGGGGGTACGCGTGGTGCAGGGTCGTGCATGACGCAGCCGGGCGGGGCCTCCTCGGATATCGCGGGAGTCGCTTCCACGCGATCGAACTGTGCTGTTCAGGGGCAACATTGGGGGCCAGGCGCGATACCTCCCGCCGTAGTCCTTGACCGTCAGTACAGTTCAGGGATGATGGGTCAGTCTGACGTTGTCAACGGTGGCGTCAGGAGGCCATCGAGATCGGTGGGGCTATGCAGGTAGCCGTGGTGGCCCAACCATGGCACCGCGGGTTCGCAGGGGATGCTGGCGGGCGGGAGCACCGCGAGGATGTCCGCCAGCGGGCGGCCAAGCCGCGCGGCCAGACCTGACGGTGACGCCGAGAACATGAGCCCACACTGAGGTCCGCTGCCCGCGGGGTGCAATGCGAGTACGGCGCGGGCCTCGCGGCCGCGACCTGAGGTGATTACAAGCGACGACCCTGTGGTGTACGAGCCGTCAAGGACGTCGGTGAACATGGTCACGATTGTCTGAAACAGGTCACCCACACCACGGCGGGCGGCCATCTCGACCAGCTCCTCATGCGTCGCCGGCGGCGCTGACCCTGAGATCTCCCCCGTGACGGGGCAGCCAAGTATCGAGGCGATGCCAACCGGGTCGAGGGGCGCCGGGGTAAAGGGATCCACCCCTGCCAAGTCAGGATTACGGTTCTGCTCGCGCCGGAACTGGCGCCGGATCACGTTCTCTGCCTGTGCGCTTGTGGGGAAGATCTCGTGAGGTTCGTCAATGATCTCGAGAATGGCGATCACGGCGGCAAGCCCGAGAACGATGGCGCCCACCAACGCCAGGCGCCCACCGTTGTCCTCGAAGTCGCCCGCGACAGCCGCCGCCAGCCCGAGCAACGAACTCGCCACCCCGATCGGGAACCACCACTTGACTGCCCGATTGCGATACAGGATGTACT
>JBOGEU010000631.1:0-1276 GCA_050741995.1 Acidimicrobiia bacterium
CGCCGAGGGGTGACATGGTGATCGCCTGGCCGAGGGCCATGGTGGCGGCCAGCTCCAGGCTGCGGTCGCCTCCCGACCTCCCAGATTGCATCACTGCCCGGGCCAGATCGGCGGCCAGATCGAAGTCCTGTGCGGCCCGGGCCGCCGAGGCCCGCCGTAGCTTGACTTCGGCTTCCAGGGTGGGGGAGGGGATGGCCCCGGTAAGGGCGGTCATCTCGGCCAGGTTGGCCAGCCGGTCACCCTCCCGATCGAGCACGTTCAGGGCGTCGTCCTTGACCCGCAGCATCTCGATTCGGTCCTCCGGGTCCGAGGCGGCAGGGAGGGCGGCATCAACGAGGCGGAACGCCTCCTCGGGGGCATTCATCTCCAGCGCGGCCCGGGCTGCCTCGAGGGAGGTGGCCACGGCTCGGGCCTGGTCGCCCGCCTGCAGGGCGTGGTAGGCGAGCATCGACAGTCTCTCGGTTCCTCCCTCCGCGGCCAGGGTCTCGGCGATGGCCCCGTGAATGGCCCGTCTCCGCTGCCGGGAGAGCGATCCGAGCAGGGAGGCCCGGATCTGGTCGTGGGAGAAGGAGTAGTCGTAGCGGGAACCCTCCGGCTCCTCGACGATCAACCCCAAGGCAAGTGCGTTCTCGAGGTCCTCTCCCAGCTGCCAGTCGGGTTTCGGGTCCTCGCCGTTGACCGTGGCGAGCATTCGGGACAGGTCGGCGAGGCGGAACCTGCGTCCCAGCACCCCGGCGTCGGCGAGGAGGGCGCGGCACTTCTCGTCGAGTTGGGCGGGACGACGCTCGATCAGGGACTGGACCGAGGAGGGGATGGCCGGCCCGCTCAGCTTGGTCATGGTCCAGGTCCCATCGATCAGCTGCAGGGCATCCGCCTCCCGGTAGGCCCGGGCCAGCTCCTCGATGAAGAAGGGGACCCCTTCGCTCCGGGCATGGAGGCTCTCCAGAGTTGTGTCCGCCAGCGGGGCCCCCAACAGGTTGCGCAGCAGTTCGCCGGTCTCCAGCCGGCTCAGCCGCTGTAGGCGGATCACCTGGGTGACCCGCATTCGGTCGAGGTCGGCTATCAGCTTCCCGACGCCCCCCGACGCCGAGTGTGAGTAGGGACGGAGCGAGATGAGCAGGAATATGGGTCCGGTGGCCAGGGTGCGCACCAGGTATCGGACCAGCTGCAAGCTGTCCTCGTCGGCCCACTGCAAGTCGTCGAGGAGGAGGGCCAGGGGACGTTCCCGAGTCAACGCGACAAGAGCGGAGCTGACCTCGTCGAAGGTGCGCATCAT
>JBOGEU010000632.1:0-6712 GCA_050741995.1 Acidimicrobiia bacterium
ATGCTGGCGTGGCGAGTCGTCTTCGGCGAGTGCGACCGCGATCCCGCCCTGCGCCCACCAAGTGGAGCCCATGTCGGGAACGGTGACCACGTAGGCGCTGGGCAATCCAAGAGCGACGGTGAGACCGGCGACGCCGGCACCGACGACCAATGGAGCGTCCAACCGCGTGATCTCAGGCATCGTGGCGCTAGTCCTGGCGACCGACTTCGAGCATGCGCATCACTGCCCGCCGGGCACGCTCGGCGATGTCCGGGGCGATATCGACTGAGTGGGTGAGAGTGGCCAGGGAGGTCCTGATGTTGTCGAGAGTGATCCTTTTCATGTAGGGGCAGAGGTTGCAGGGGCGGACATATCTCGTGCTCGGTGTTTTCCGGGCCACATTGTCGGCCATCGAGCACTCGGTGATCATCATGACCTGGTCGGGCCGGCGGCTCGTCACCCACTCGATCATGCCGTGAGTGGATCCCACGTAGTCCGCTTCCGCCAGAACGTCCGGCGGGCACTCGGGGTGGGCTATCACCTGGATGTCGCCGAAATCGCGTCGGTACTCGGCGATCTCGGCCCCGGTGAATCGCTCATGGACGATGCACGAGCCTTCCCAGAGCACGACATCCACCTCGGTCTGGGTGGCGACCCAACGGCCGAGGTACTGGTCGGGGGTGAATATCACCCGATCCACGCCAAGCGACTCGACGACGGCGACTGCGTTGCCCGAAGTGCAGGTGATATCCGACTCGGCTTTCACCTCGGCCGAGGTGTTGACGTAGGTGACCACCGGGACACCGGGGTACCGGGCTTTCAGCCTGCGGACATCGTCCCCGGTGATCCCATCGGCCAACGAGCAACCAGCTCCCAGGTCAGGGATCAGGACCGTTTTCTCCGGGTTGATGAGCTTGGCGGTCTCGGCCATGAAATGGACACCGGCGAGGACGATCACCTCGGCCTCGGTCTCCAAGGCCATCTGGGCCAGGGCCAGGGAGTCGCCTGTGATGTCGGCTGCCAGGTGGTAGATGTCAGGCGTCATGTAGTTGTGAGCGGCGACGATGGCATTGCGCTCGAGTTTCAATCGATCGATGTCGTCGATGATCGGGCGCAACGCCGCGATCTCCGCCTCGGGGAGGACATCAGAGGCGTGTGTGATCTCGAGGGTGGTCAATGGTCTCCCGCTTCGATCAGCTCATTGTAGAAACGTCCAGCAGGTCCCAATCCGCGGGCTATCCCTTCCCGCCGGCGGCCCTCCCTCTCTCACATGTTGGCGATGATGGCGTCCCCGAATTCCGAAGTCTTGACCTCGGTGGCGTCGTCGGTGAGTCGGGCGAAGTCGTAGGTGACGGTTCTCGCCATGATCGCACCTTCGAGACCCCGGATGATCAGGTCCGCGGACTCGGTCCACCCCATATGGCGAAACATCATCTCCCCGGAGAGGATCACCGACCCCGGGTTGACCTTGTCCAGTCCGGCATACTTCGGCGCCGTGCCGTGAGTGGCCTCGAACACCGCGACGCCGGTGTCGTAATTGATGTTGCCTCCGGGTGCGATCCCGATCCCCCCCACCTGTGCGGCAAGGGCGTCAGACAGATAGTCGCCATTGAGATTGGTGGCGGCGATGACGTCGTAGTTGGCGGGACGGGTCAGCACTTGCTGGAACATGGCGTCGGCGATGACGTCCTGGACCAGGAGCTTGTCACCCGGCTCGCCGCCACTCTCTTCCCAGGTCACGGCGACATCGGAGAACTCCTCTTTCACCAGCTCGTAACCCCAGGTCCGGAATGCCCCCTCGGTGAACTTCATGATGTTCCCCTTGTGGACCAAGGTCACCGATCGGCGCCCGTTGGCGAGCGCATAGTTGATCGCGGCCCGGATCAGGCGCTTCGAGCCTGTGATCGAGATCGGCTTCAGCCCGAGCCCCGAATCCCTGCGGACGTCCCAGCCGTAAGCCGACTTGACGAAGTCGATGAGCTTGGCCGACTCCGTGGTGTTGGCCTCGAGCTCGAGCCCGGCGTACACATCCTCGGTGTTCTCCCGGAAGATCACCATGTCCACCTGGCCCGGATCCTTCACCGGTGAGGGCACACCCTTGAACCATCGCACCGGGCGGACACATGCATAGAGGTCCAGCAGCAGTCGAAGGGTGACGTTCAGCGAGCGGAACCCCCCACCCACAGGAGTGGTCAACGGGCCTTTGATCCCAACCAGCTGATCTCGAAAAGCACCCACCGTCTCGTCCGGAAGCCACGAGCCGGTCTCACGATGTGCCTTCTCCCCGGCGAGGACCTCCTTCCACGCCACCGCCCGGCCATCGCCATACGCCTTTTTCACCGCTGCGTCGAAGACGCGAACAGAAGCGGCCCAAATGTCGGGCCCGATGCCGTCGCCTTCGATGAAGGGGACGATTGGGTCGTCGGGTACCACGAGCCCATTCGAGCCCATGGTGATGGATGTAGCCATGTCAAAGACTCCTGAAGCCGGGTGCGGAGCCACGGACATTAGCGGAGGACCGACTCCACCAAGGATGGCGGTTATCCGACGATGTGTCGGCATATCCGTGGATCCCGCGGAACTTGATCTATCGTCAGGACTCCCCCCAGCCAGCGGAGACAGCGAGTGGAAAAGGCGTTGAGCCCTACCCGAGGCGAGCGCATGATGCGTTTGTTTCAGCATCACGCCGCCCGGGCACGCGATTTGGGGATTTCCCGCCAGCTCATCGAGGACGACGTTCTCAGCGGTGACACCATCGTCCTCGGCGGAGAACGCCTCGCCAACTTCGGCCTCTGCTCCTACCTCGGCCTGGGTGACGACGACCGGCTGAAGCAGGCGGCCCGCCAGGCCATGGACCGTTATGGCACCTCCTACTCCTCCTCGATCGCCTACACCGCAGTCCCTCTCTATCGGGAGCTGAAGGAGGGTCTCGGATCGATGTTCGATGCCAGCGTCGTGCTGGCGCCGACAACCACCCTGGCCCATTTCTCCGCTCTTCCCGTCCTGGTCCGGCCAGGTGACGAAGTCCTCGTCGACGGCATGGCCCACGCCTCGGTCCAGACCGCCACCCAACTCCTCCAGGCAAACGGCATCTCGGTGCGAACGGTCCCTCACAACGATCTCGAAGCAGTGGAGTCGGCTCTCGCTGACTCCGACGGCTCGGGAAGAGCCTGGTGGCTGATCGACGGGGTTTATTCGATGCACGGAGACCTGGCCCCCGCCACCGGAATCGACACCCTGCTCGACCGATATCCCCGGCTCCACGTCTACTGCGACGATGCCCACGGCTTCGGCTGGGTTGGTGAGCATGGACGCGGCTCCTATCTGGCACGTGCCCCCTGGCACGAGCGGCTGGTGGTGGCCGCCGGCCTCTCCAAGTCGTTCGGAGCCACCGGGGGCGTGGTCGCCGTCCGCGATCCCGAGTTGGCCGACCTGATCGAGCTCGTGGGGCCACCGCTCACCTTTGGCGGCCCGATCCCACCGGCCTCCCTCGGCGCGGGCGTTGCCTCGGCCCGGATCCATCTCTCCGACGAGTTGGCCGAGCGTCAGACGGCGTTCAAGGAGAGGATCGACCTGGTCAATCGTCTCTCCGCCGAGATGCGAATCCCGCTGGCCGACCTCGATCCCACCCCCATTTGGTATCTGAAGATCGGCGATTACGAATCGATGGCCGGGTTGTTCCTGAGGATGAGGGAAAAAGGCTTCTTCCTGAACGGGTCTGCTTTCCCCGTGGTCCCTCATGGCCAGGCGGGGCTCAGATTCACCATCACCCTCTACAACTCGGCACAACAGATCGAAGACATGCTGACCTGCCTCGCCGAGCAGAGTCTGGAGATCATCGGAGAGACCGAGATCGAGATCGACCTGACGGCTGAAGTTCCGGCCGCGGACAATCGGCATTAATTCGACCTAGCGTCCCGCCGGCCCTTGGCGGTACACGCACGGCACTCGCGAGCCGGAGCACTAGTGCCTCAATCACAAGGGTTTTGCTGCCGAAAACAAAGGGATGGTCCATCCTGATCTCCCACAGCGCTCTCTTCGCCGTTGGGCGGTCGCCGGGCCATTGCTGCTCGCCATCGTCATCGGATCGGTCGTCGCCGCGGTGCGACCCGCCACCGGGGAGACTCTGGGCGGGCTGGGGATGGTTCTCGGCGACATCACCGCCGGCATCCTGATCCTCCGGCTCTCCGGCGGATTGGAGCGTAGGGAGCGCACTGCTTGGCGATACCTGGCGGCGGGGCTTTTCCTGGTGGCGTCCGGAGTCCTGGCGATCAGCGTCCTCACTGGTTTGGGTTACCTGCTTCCAGCGTTCGGCCCAACCGACACATTCTTCCTGGCCGGATACTCGATGCTCATCGTCGCATTCTGCAGGCTGGCTCGAAGCGATGGACAGGGCAGGGATTGGGTGCTCACCCTGCTCGACGCTCTGGTCGGGGCCATCGCCCTCACCACACTGGTCTGGACGGCGTTCTATCACGAACTGGTCGAGAGCTTTGCGGGAGCCCCCACCTGGGAGACGGTCGTCGCCAGCAGCTATCCGTTGCTCGACATCGCGGCCGTCATCGGCTTGATGATCCTGGTGATAAGGCGCAGCCACTTCCATTGGGACCCGAGGCTGCTCTTCCTCGCCTTCGGGCTCACGATTCAGGTGGGAGCCGATTTCTCCTTCCTCAACAGCGGTGTCGGCCGCTCTTTCGTCGATGCGCAGCCGAGCTATGGCCTGCTGCTCCTGGCCACGGCCGGCTACCTAACGACGGCGGCGATCATCGACAGGGCACCGAAGCGACGGGAGTTCCCTGAACGCGACACACCATTGTTGGCCCTGATGTGGCCCTACGCCCTCGCCGTGGCCCTGCTCGCCACCCACGTGGTGCGCTATCACTCGGTGAACACCAGCGACGACGGCGTGCTCCTCCTCGACGCCCTGATCATCATTGGCGGAGTCGTCTTCCTCCGGCAGATGCTGATGATCCACCGAAACCGGACGAAGGTCGAGAATCAGCGCTCAGAGCTGGTCGCCTCTGTGAGCCATGAGCTGAGGACCCCGCTCACCGCCATGGTCGGCTACCTAACCCTGCTCGATCAGAATGGCGACGAGTTCCCCGAGGAGGCGCGCCGCGAGATGCTGTCCGAGGCAACCAGCCAGGCGAGCCACATGGCCCGACTCGTCTCCGATCTGGTGATGCTGGCCAGGGGCAATCATCGTCACGTGCCGCTCGAGATCACCGAGGGCAGCGTGTCCGCGATCGTCACCGGGGCCCTGCGCGGGCTCGAAACCGGAGGCACCCGCATCGCAGAGGATCTCGAGCGCGATGTCGTGATCAGGGCGGACGCCGATCGGCTGCGCCAGGCACTGGCCAACCTGCTGACCAACGCGATTCGCTACGGGGGCGACAGGGTGATCATCACCGGTCATGTCGTCGACAACGACCTCGTCCTCGAGATCCACGACAACGGCAAGGGGGTGCCAACCCGATTCGAGCACGCCATCTGGGAGCGATTCGAACGCGGGGCGCATCGTCTGAATGCGGTGACCCCGGGCATGGGAATCGGGCTCGCCATCGTCCAGGCAATCGCCCAGGCACACGGCGGACGGGCCGAGTACCGCCGCTCGGAGCGCCTGGGGGGCGCTTGCTTCTCGCTCCTCATCCCCGGCAGCGTGGTCAACGAGAGGCCAGTGGCGATCGAGGTCTGACTGAGGCCCGGCCACCGTTTCCTTCCACGAGGGGGGAGGAGGAACGGGTCTTCAGTTGGTGAGGCCGGCTCTCACCAGGAAAGCGGCCATTTGGCCACGGGTCACGAAATTGTCGGGGCAGAACCGGTTGTTGGTCGGGGGGTTGCAGCCAACCGTTATCCCGGCATGCGCCAGACGTGAGATGGCTCCTTCGAAGAGGTGGCCCCTCGAGTCGGTGAAGATGATGGGGGTCGATGGGGCGGCAAGCTTTAGCGCCCGGCCCAGGAATGCGGCCATCTGCCCTCGCGTCACGTTGTCGTCGGGGCAGAACCGCCGCGGCCCGCAGCCCTCGGTTATCCCGGTGGCGCTTAGCCATCGAATCGAGTCGGCGAACACCGAAGCCGTGGAATCGTCGAAGGGGATGGCGGCGTTGCGAGCCGCGGCCCACGAGTCGACGCTCGCAGAGAACAGCCAGTCGACCCCTCCCTGCCGCGCTCCCTGAGATGCAGCGGCGAAACCGGATTGGAGACCCGAGGAGCTGCTGACTCTCAGGTCGAGGCTGCCCCTCTGCAGGTCGTCCCATTGCACCCCGACGATCTGGCCGTGGGAAGACGCAAGGTCGGCAAGGGCCTGGACATAGGCGATCTGCGCCGCCTCGTTCGGAGCACTCGGCGCCCCGCCGGCGGCGATGATGATCGGCACGCCCGGGCCCGAGGCATTCGACATCTCGTTGACAGCCGCCTCGTAGAAGCCGGCGTCGGAGCCTCCCGAGGTGGTGTAGCCATTGATGCCGGCCAGGTCGACGTACTTGGCGCCGGGCCAATAGAGGCGATGGCCCCCTGTGCCCCATTCACCCCTTGAATACGTGTTGGAGGTCATCTCCTTCTGCGCGGTGAAGGCGATGCGCACGCTATTGCCGAGGGCCGACCGGGCCCGGTCGGCAATGTCCCGGAAGGCGGTCCTGAACCGGCTCGGATCGTCACCGTAAGGCTGGCTCTTCTGGTTGGCATCGGGCAGGACGTCGAGGATGAGACGCCGCCCACCACCGAGTGAGGTGAA
>JBOGEU010000633.1:0-1556 GCA_050741995.1 Acidimicrobiia bacterium
ACATGGTGAGCAGCCGGCTCGAGGTGTGCCGGGACCGGGGGGTCAGGTTCGTCAACCTGTCGCCGCTGGGTGAGGATCTGATCGAGACGGTCGAGGCATTGTGGGTGCCGGTGCGCCCCAACACCGACACCGCGGTGATGCTGGGTCTCGCCCACAGCCTGCTCCACGCCGACCTACACGATGAGGGCTTCCTCGCCGAGTACTGCGTGGGCTGGGATCGGCTTCGCTCCTATCTTCTCGGAGAGTCGGACGGCACCCCGAAGACCGCCGAGTGGGCGGGGGCGATCAGCGGGGTGGACCCGGATCGGATCCGATCCCTCGCCGCCGAGATGGCTGCGAATCGGACCTTGATCACCCTGAGTTGGTCGGTGCAACGGAGCGACCACGGGGAACAGCCCTACTGGATGGCCGCCGCCCTGGCCGCGATGCTGGGTCAGATCGGCCTCCCCGGTGGTGGTGTCGGGTACGGCTACGGGGCAGTCGGGCTCAACGGGCACCCGGTTGGATATCACGCCCTCCCCCGTCTCCCCCAGGGGAAGAACCCGGTGCCCGATTTCATTCCCGTGGCCAGGATCTCCGATCTCCTGTTACATGGCGGGGGGGAGTTCGACTACAACGGCCGCCGCTACACCTATCCCGAGACCCGTCTCGTCTATTGGGCGGGTGGGAACCCGTTCCATCATCACCAGGATCTCAACCGGCTGGCCGAGGCGTGGCAGACCCCGGACACCACCATCTGTCACGAGCCGTGCTGGAACTCGCTCGCCCGTCATTGCGACATCGTGCTCCCGGCCACTACCCCGCTGGAGAGAAACGACGTCGGAGGTGCGGGCAACGACGACTTCGTCTTCTGGATGGAGCAGGCAATCGAACCGGTGGCCGAGGCGAGGAACGACTACGACATCTTCTCCGAGCTGGCCCTACGGCTCGGTGCCGGCGAGAAGTTCACCGAGGGGCGGACCGCAGACGAGTGGATCGAACACATCTACGACAGGTTCCGCTCCAGCCACCCGGAATACCCGACACTCGCCGAGCTGAAAGAGGCAGGCCATTTCCAGATTCCCGAGGAGTGGATCCCGCCTCTCGACTCACAGCTGGTGGCATTTCGGGGCGACCCGGTCGGTGCTGCGCTCAAGACCCCGTCGGGTCGCATCGAGCTCTACTCGGAGACGATCGAGAGCTTCGGGTACGACGACTGCCCGCCGCACCCCTCGTGGCTGGAGCCCTCCGAGTGGCTGGGGAACGTCGGCCGGTACCCGCTCCACCTGATCTCGAACCAGCCGAAGACCCGTCTCCATTCGCAATGGGATCAGGGGGAGACCAGCCTGGCCGGCAAGGTGGACGGTCGAGAGCAACTCGGCATGAGCCCCGCCGATGCTCACGCCCGTGGCCTCGACCACCGTGACCTGGTGCGGGTGTTCAACGACCGGGGCGCCTGTCTGGCATCGTTGGCGGTCCGGGAGGACCTGATGCCGGGAGTGGTCCAGCTGCCTACCGGAGCCTGGTGGGATCCCATCGAGCCGGGTGGGCTGTGTCGAGCCGGCAACCCCAATGTC
>JBOGEU010000634.1:0-1793 GCA_050741995.1 Acidimicrobiia bacterium
GTAGAGCAGCGGGCTTTTAACCCGTTGGTTGTGGGTTCGAGTCCCACGGGACCCACCTACAGCAACCTAGCTTCACAGTCGCCGAAAGTCGCTCATCGAGCCGATCCGCGAGAGCTCCGCCGCCCAAGGGGCATCCGGCCCGTGGGGCACGGGAGAGGGGGGCTTTCGCCGCGCGGCGCGGGAGTCGTCCACTGTTCATCCGCATTCCGTACAAGCCATTGACATTTGCTCCGCGGAACCCATAGTGGACGCATAAGCCTCCACGCGATGCGGCACGTCGCCGATGCCCCAATCATCGCTCGCTGGGAGGCGGTGGAAGGAGGAGCGGAATGGCCTATTCGCATGGCAGCACCGAACGAGGCGCCGCGACGATTGCGGACGCCGACCTGCGAGTGCTCCGCATCGCGCTCGGCTTGCAGATCGTCCTCGGCTTGCTCTGGGGCATCTCCATGCTCTTCTTCGCGCGCCAGATCGTGCTCGGCGCGCCGGATGGGCCTCACATCGAAAAGATTGCCATCGAAGGGGCGGCCCACATGGCGCTCGTCTTCGGGGCGATACTCGTCTGGCGCGATCCCGAGCGCAACCGCGGCGCGCTGGCAATGATGATTTTCCTCAACGTCCTATGGACCCTGGCCGACCTCGTCTACATCCCGCTGCTCGGTCTGAGCGAGATCGACTTCTATGCCAAGGTGATCGTCAACGCGCTCCTTGCCGTGAGTCTGACCTTCGCGGGGCGGCGCACGGGCCTCATTTAGCCGCGCGCAGCGCGTATCAGCCGCGAGGTCCGCTTCATCCCGGCACTCACCAACCGAATTCTGTATCAGAACCCGTGGACGGCGATCACTGGTCGCGGCGACGGGATCCCACGGGCACTCCGATTCCGAGAGCACCAACCCGGGGATGAACCACGCGCCGAGGGTGCTGTGTCCCTACGGGGAGACGGAGGGATCGGGCGCGAACGGGACAATCCCGGTCAGGGCGAGGGCCTCGCTGGAGATCAGGCCGATTGCCCGCTCGGCGGCGTCGAGGCCGGGCAGGTTTTCGGTTAAGACGGCGATGCTCAGGGTCCCGGCGTCCGAGGAGACGAAGCCGACGTCGTTGATGACGCCGGGTAGGTCCCCTGGCTTGGTGCCCCAGCGCAGACCGGGGCCGGTCAGGAAGCGGCTTATGCGCCGGATTTCTCCCTGCTGCTCCAGCGTGGCCAGCATGGCGGCGCGCGGGACACGGTTATCGAGCTGCTGGAACTCCTCGAGGCCGCCGGCTCTGCTGCCACCCAACTCGTGCATCTGCGCCAGAGTCTTCTCGACCTACTCAACGATCCGAGTCACAGAACCGTGACCATTCCCCGGGATGAACCAAGGCATTCTCGAATGGCTGTTCGCCCCACAGGTACTCCTTGGAGAGGGGAGGACGCTCATAGGGGAGCTGGAACTCGTCGGCGACCAGCACCATCCGTCTCTCGAAATCCTCCTCCCGGAGGGTGGCGGCGGCGGTGGCCCCAGCCAGGCTGGCCCCGACGATGACGATGGTCGGGGCCCTCACACCTCGACCTGGAGCTCGTCT
Organism: Acidimicrobiia bacterium; assembly: GCA_050741995.1. GTDB lineage: Bacteria > Actinomycetota > Acidimicrobiia > Spongiisociales > ZC4RG35 > JARDZU01. The sequence goes on from JBOGEU010000634.1 coordinate 1,564, forward strand.
CCGGTGACCTGCACCCGGTAGCTGGGCACGGGATCCTCGGCGGGCCCGTGGAGCACCACCCCGGTGGTGGCCTCGAATTGGGAGCCGTGGCATGGACAGGTGACCACCGTCCCTTCCAGGTCACCTTCGGCCAGCGAGCATTGACGGTGGGTGCAGGTGTCCCCGAAGGCGTGGAGGGAACCCTCTACCCGGGCCACCGCCACTCGATGAGCCGCCACCTCGTAGGCGCG
>JBOGEU010000635.1:0-2336 GCA_050741995.1 Acidimicrobiia bacterium
AGTCGGCGGCCTCACTCACTGCCTCCTTGGCCGAAGTGACCACCGAGGACCGGGGGACCCGCAGCCCCACCGTATCCAGGATCGCATCCACCACGTCGGGATCGAGCCAGGCGCCCTCCTCGGGGACCGACTCGAGGGCATCGACGATGATGGTCCGCACCTTCCCCTCCACGACCGGGTCGAGGCTCGTCTCGACACCCGGGTCCCGTTCCCGCCATTGGCCATGGCGGACGGCCCGGGCCAGGGCCAGGGCCGCGGACTCGGGAAACAGATAGGTCGGGATGGCGCGGGCGCCCTCGCCCCCTGAGAGGAAACGGGCAGCGTCCTCCCCGGTCTGCATGAACACCGAGAGGAGGGGAACGTCACCCTCGTATGCCCGCTGTGAGCTCTGCAGGGCGTCTGCCACTTTCTCGGCGCCACCAGGAAACACCGGGACGTAGATCACCATCACCGCGTCGACCTCCCCCGATTCGAGGAGGAGAGAGGTGACATGCTCGAACTCGGTCGGTCCTCCGGAGGCGATGAGGTCGATCGGGTTCCGGGTAGACGCCGCGGGGGGAAGGACACTGCCGATCTGCTCCCTCAACTCCGGCGACAGCTCGGGCAGCGTGAGCCCGTTGGCCTCGAGGGCGTCGGCGGCGAGAATCCCGGGCCCGCCTGCGTTGGTGACAACTGCCACTCTCTCCCCGGTCGGGATCGGTTGGTTGGCGAGGAGGCTGGCTGCATCGAAGAGTTGGTCGATGGTGTCGACCCGGATCACGCCCGCCTGACGGAACAAAGCCTGGACCGCGACGTCAGAGGAGGCGAGGGCACCGGTGTGCGACGACGCTGCCCGGCTGCCGGCCGCGGACCGCCCCGACTTGACCGCGATGATCGGCTTGCGCCGCCCGATGCGGCGGGCGAGGCGGGAGAACTTCTTCGGATTGCCGAACGACTCCAGATAGAGCGTGATCACGTCGGTCGCCGGGTCGTCCTCCCAGGCGAGGATCAAGTCGTTACCGCTGACGTCGGCCTTGTTGCCGACGGACACGAACTGGGAGATGCCGATGTTGTTCCGGGTGGCATAGTCGAGGATCGCGATCCCGAGGGCGCCGGATTGACTCGACATCGCCACGTTTCCTGCCGGTGGGTAGACCGGGGCGAAGGTGCCGTTGAGCCGGACCGAGGGGGCGGTGTTGAGTAGGCCCATGCAGTTGGGCCCCACCATTCGCATCCCCGAGTCGCGGACCACCTCGAGCAGCTCCGTCTCCAGCTTCGCCCCCTCCTCGCCGGTCTCGGAGAAACCGGCCGAGACGACGACGATCCCCCGCACTCCGGCGGCGGCACATTCCCGGGCGACTTCGAGGACGATCGGCTGGGGGACCACGATGTAGGCGAGGTCCACCTCGTCGGGCACGTCCCCGATGGTGGGATATGCCCGCACCGAGCCGACCACCTTGGCTTTGGGGTTCACCGGGTAGAGGGGGCCGGTGAAACCCTCGAACAGGATGTTGTGGAACAGTGTGCCGCCGATCGATTCCGGATCGGTCGAAGCGCCGATGACCGCCACCGATCGGGGGAAGAACAGGGGCAATAGTGAGGCGGCAACCCCGCGCTTCTCCCGCTCCCACTCGGCCTGCAGCAGACCCTGGCTGGCAGCCACCGGGAAGTCGACGGTGAAGACGCCTTCGTCGATGGTTCGCGTCAGCTCGTACCCGGAGTTTCGGAAGAGCCGCATCATCTGCCGATTCTCGGGGAGCACGAAGGCCTGGAAATGCTCGATCCCCTGGGATCGGGCGTGGATGGTGAGCAGTTGGAGGAGTTGGGTCCCGATCCCCCGGCCCTGATGGGCGTCGGCGACCGCAAACGCCACCTCGGCCGTGTCTGGGTGGTCACGCTCTCGGTCGTAGCTGGCGAGGCCGATCATCTTCCCCCCGAGGAGGGCGATGAGGGCCATGCGATCCGAATAATCGACATGGGTGAAGAACTCGACCTCCTTCGGCTCCAGGGTCTCTTTGATCCTGAAGAACCGGAAATAGCGGGACTCGGAGCCGAGCGTCTTGAAGAAGTCGACGAGGAGCGGGCCGTCGTCGTGCCTGATGGGGCGAACCCGGGCACCCCCGCCATCGCGGAGTGCGACGTCGAGCTCGAATTCCGATGGGTACTCGGCCATACGACATAGTGACGCTAGTGGTGCCGGCCGGCCCGCGGATCCATGGTCCAAGGAGTGGGCACCCCTCACGATTACACTTCGATGACGGGGGTAGACCCATGGGAAACGTGATCTCAACAGTCACTTGGATCTCCCCTCGCGCATCGTGGGGCCCGGGCCCGGTTCCTCTCCCCTCCCCCACCCA
>JBOGEU010000636.1:0-1878 GCA_050741995.1 Acidimicrobiia bacterium
CTACTGGTCGATGCACCAGCACGAGAGCGACCGGCGCATCAAGGCCCTCTGGGAGCTCAACTGCGACATCGAGATCGGACAGCTCCAGGTGGCCTGCGACTTCATGCGCCGCTACGAGGGCCGCGACCCGGCCGAGCTCCTGCCACCCTCACTGCCCGACACCCCGGTGACCTTCGAACCCAACAAGGACTACGTGCGCCAAGTGCTCGCAGACCAAATCGACCTGCGCACCGACGGTACCGACTACGTCAGCGTCGATGAGCTGCCCAGCGGTCACCGCTACTTCGCCTACCAGGCCACCGTCAACGAGGGCGGCGCCCCATCCGAGCAGATCATCGACCAAGCCCGTATGGACGGCGGCGAGTACCGCGACGAGACCGAAGGCGACCACCCCGTCGCCGACCTTCGCCCCCAGCATGTGAGCTGACTCAGGAGGACCCGCGATGCCCACCCTGACCCCCACCGCCGCCACGGGCGCCCGCTCCAAGCCGGAGGAGATGACCTATGTCGACCCCGCCCGCACGATGATGCCCGACGAGGACGAGGCGTTCCTGGCCAACACCGGACTGAACGGTCCATTTGTCGCCGACCTGCTCAGCGACATGCTGGCCCACGAACGCTGCGGCGCCCAGCTCTACCGCTCGGTGGCCGACCGCACCAACAACCCCGTCCTCAAGCAGCGGTACAAGCACTTCGGCAACGAGACCGTCGAGCACGTCGAGACCCTCGAGGGCCTCATCGCCGGGCTCGGCGGCGATCCCGGCTACATCAGCCCCGCGGCCCGCGCCACCGAGAAAGCCGGAATCGGCCTTCTCGAGTCGACCTTCCTCCTGGCCGGCTCGGTCGACCTCATGACCCAAGAGCTCGTCATGCTCGACGCTGTCCTGCTCGCCGAGGCCAAGGACCACGCCAACTGGTCATGCTTGGCCGGAATGGTCGACGACCTGCCTGACGGCGACGTGCGCGACACCTTCCAGGCGGCTGTCGACGAGGTCGAGGTGCAGGAGACCGAGCACCTCCGCTGGGCGCAAGACATGCGCTGCCGGATGATCTCCCTCCAAGCCACCAGCGGACCAACCTCGTCGCTGGCGTTGAAGGCGGAAGAGATGATGGCTCGCATCAAGGGACTCTTCGACTGACCGGACCACCACCAGCCACCGTCAGGCGGGTGGGGTGTCTGGAGACTCGTGGTGGGCGGGGGACGTCGGCTGTCGGTTATGACGCTCGAGCCGGTCGATCTGATCTCCTATCTCCGCGGCAGGGTCTTCGGGCTCCCGGTCGGGATGGAGCACGGTCTCGGCATTCTGGGCTTTCTCGCTCGCCGCCAACCCCGCTCCGGAGCCGCCAGGAGCCGCGCCGGCATCGGGCTCGGCCGTGGGGTCGGGCCGGTCTTCTCGTGACTCTCGCGCCGATTGGTCGTCCATGCTCCCATCCCTACCCCACACGTCCGGGAGCCAACATTTCGCCCCGGTGGGCAGAGGTATCGCAGGCGGTTTGTGCGCCAGGGGCCGGGAGCGGCCGCCGCCTGCCGGCTCCTGTCTGCTGGGCCGGCGGTGACGGTCCTCGACCGCCGGCAGCTGGTCCACCGTCACGGCCATGCTCACCAGCCTCGCAGTGGGGGGCCGGCCCTGATGGTCGCCGCTCGTCGCGCATATCTTCCTTCTCCACCTTTGCAGCGAGCTTGGAAGATGCCCCGGAGTAACGCTCGGATCAGCGGGTGGCGGGCCCCCTCTGCCGTCCCGCGCCTCGGCAGTCGCTCGGGCACCCCTCAGCGATCGGCCGGGGTCCGACCGTTTGCTCTCCCGCCTCATGGGAAGCGACGGCGTCCAAGGACCCACAGGATGACGAGGAGCGTGAGATGAGCGAGCAGCACCGGCC
>JBOGEU010000637.1:0-2146 GCA_050741995.1 Acidimicrobiia bacterium
ATCTCGATCGTGCTCGGCTACTGAATATCGTCGAAGGGATGCCGACCTCGAGCTATCGCCAGTATCTGGAACGCGTCCTCGACGAGTCGTGAGTCGCAGGATCCTGCTCCTCGGCGGGTCGGGCCAGGTGGGCACCGCCCTCATCAAGAGACTCGACGAGGTAGTGGCACCGAGCCGACAGGAATTCGAGCTCACAATGGCGCGGTCCGAGATGGCGCGAGACCTCGTCGACACGACTCGCCCCGACGCCATCATCAACTGCGCGGCCTACACCGCCGTCGACCAGGCCGAAGAGGAAACGAATGTCGCCAACGTGGTCAATGGCGATGCTGTCGGCGTGCTCGGAGAGATCGCCGCAGACTTCGGCGTCCCCTTCGTCACCTACTCGACGGACTATGTCTTCGACGGGACCGCAGGCCGACCCTACGTCGAGTCTGCCCGTACCAACCCGATCAATGCCTATGGCCGGAGCAAACTGATCGGAGAGCGCCTCGCCCTGGAAGCAAACCCGGAGGCTCTCGTGATTCGCACCTCATGGGTGATTTCCGGCACTCATCGCAATTTCGTGGCGACGATGTTGCGGCTTGCCGGCGAGCGTCGCTCCCTAACAGTGGTGAATGACAAATATGGGTGCCCGACCATGGCCGACGACCTGGCAGTTGCCACCATCGAGGCTCTGGACCTTGCGGCAACCGGTCTGCTCCATCTCACCAACCAGGGGGCGACTACGTGGTTCGACTTGGCCACGGCCGCCATTCTCGAGGCCGGCCACGATCCTGGGCTCTTGAGCCCATGTACGACCGCCGAGTATCCCACCCGGGCTCGGCGCCCCGCCTACGCGGTGCTCGGCTCGGAGAGGATCACCGACATCGGTATCAGCCCGTTGCCACCCTGGCGTGATTCGCTGCCCGCCGTCGTCGATCTACTCACGGCCACTTGAGGGAACAGCTCTTGCACCGCCGGCGAGAACCCGGGGTTAGGACGCCGAACTCCGGCCTCGACCCCGCTGAGCCCTCATCCCGTTAACGTCCGGCCGTGCCCGAGCTCGCCTTCCCCGAGGACTCCACGCGGCACAGGGCTCGGCGGCTATACGCCAAGTGGCTTCCGTTGGCGTTCTTCATGGCAGCGGCGGCCAACCTGGTGCTGACCTTGTTTCTGCCTCCCTCTGCTTGGCCGATCCGCCCCCACGAAGACGGGTCGCTGACCTTCCTGGTCCATGACGAGCAGCCAAGCGTGAACCGTCGATACGGCTTCTACATGGAGCTGGACGACGCCACCGCCGGCGGGGTGCTGGTGGTGCCGTCCGACTCCTTCGTCCAGCCCGAGCTCGCTGAGGGCTTCGCCGATTTCGAGGTGGTCGAGGACGACTTCGACCCGAGCTTGCTCCCCGAGGAGCTCAACGACCAGCCACAGCTCGGGATCGTGGAGACAGACGACGGTGACCTGCCCTTCTTCATCGTCCCCGGTGATGGCGACCTCTGGTGGCTCGCCGTCACGGATGAGGGGGTGTTCGTGGTGCCCGATTCGGTGGCAGCAGTACCGGAGGGGGCACCGTGATCGCCGAGATCGTCATCGGCGCCCTGTTCGCCATCACCGGGTTCGGTGCGCTCGCCACCGTTCGCGACGATGTGCCGGCCGCAGCCCGAGTCTGGCTCTCGGTTCCGGTCGGTATCGCAATCTACCTGCCGATCGCCCTCATCCTGATCCTCGTCACCGGGACTCTCTCCCCCGAGCTCGCCCTGGGGATCGGCGCCGGGCTGGGTCTCATCGGCCTCGTCGTTGCCGCTTTGAGGGGAGACTTCGGTCTTCGTGAGCTGAGGTGGGTCGTCATGGCCATGGCCATCGCCGCGGTCACCGTGACCTTGGGAAGGATCTGGCATCTGACCCGGCTGACGCCCGATTCGCTTCGCTATCTCCTCGCCGCCAACGATCTGGTGTCGCCTGAGGCGCTCGAAGAGATGCACAAGGCTGATCTCCTCATCCGTCAGATCGGGCTCCCCTCGCTCCACGCATTCTCGGATCTGGTGGACCGGCGCTATGTGGCCTCGATCGGACCCCTGTTCGGGGTCGCCGGGCTCGGGTTCTTCTCCTGGCTCGCCTGGCACCTCACAAGCCGCATCGATCGTGCTCGACGCTGGTGGCTGGT
>JBOGEU010000638.1:0-1315 GCA_050741995.1 Acidimicrobiia bacterium
ACGACAACGGGATGATCCTCGAGGTCCGGGTCCCCGAGATCGCCAGGGCCCAGTTCACCGAGTTCAGTCGCTGAAGGCGAGGGCGGCAGCGCCGACGATCCCGGCCTTGTTCCGGAATGAGGCTGGGGCCGTCCTCACGTCCCCGAACGTCAGGTAGGACGAGAACTCGTCCCAGAACTTGGAGATGCCGCCACCGATCACGATGAGGTCCGGGTTGAACACCTCGTTGGCCAGCACGACGAACTCGCGGGCCCGCGCCCCCCACTCCTCCCAGGTCAGGCCTTCGGCACGTCTCACCTTTGCCGAATACCTCCTCTCCGCGGGGCGCACCCCGGCCAGCTCGAGTTGGCCGACCTCGATGTTGGGCACCAGACGCCCGTCGATGAGCAGCCCGCTGCCGATCCCGGTGCCGAAGGTGAGCACCAGCACCTTCCCCGGCACACCCTTGGCCGCCCCATATCGCACTTCGGCCACGGCGGCGGCGTCGGCGTCGTTGATCAGCTTGATCTCCCGACGGATGACCGGCTCCATGACATCGAAGGCGTTGACACCGATCCACGACTGATCGACGTTGCTCGCGGTCGACACCCACCCGTTCCTGACCACAACCGGGATCCCGATTCCGATCGGTCCTCCGGTGTCGAACTCGTCGACCAGGCCTTTGATCGCGTAGGCGACGGCGTCGGGTGTGGAGGGCTCCGGGGTGTCGACCCGCAGCCGGTGGCCGATCAGCTCACCGGTCACGACATCCACGGAGCCGACCTTGATTCCCGAGCCCCCTACGTCGACACCGATCCTGGCTTCCACGGCGGGCGAGCCTAGCCGCGGCCGGTCGAGGCGAAATCGGCATCGGTTACCCTCGTCGCAATGAGTGGCAAGGCAGATATCGCCGTCGTCGGGCTCGGGGTGATGGGGGCCAACCTCGCCCTCAACCTGGCCGACAACGGTTACAAGGTGATCGCCCACAACAGGACCGCATCGGTCACCGATGATTTCATGGCCGGCGAGGCCGGTCGATTTGGGATCGTGCCCGCATACTCGATCGAGGAGATGGTGGGAATGCTGGAACGGCCCCGCACCGTCCTGATCATGGTCACCGCCGGTGGCCCGGTCGATCAGGTGATCGACTCACTCTCCGAGCATCTCGACGCGGGCGACATCATCGTCGACGGCGGCAACTCGCTCTACACGGACACCGACCGGCGTCAACGCCTGGTCGAGAGTCGTGGCCATCTCTACCTGGGCATCGGTGTCTCCGGTGGAGAGGAGGGTGCCCGCCACGGGCCTTCGATCATGCCCGGGGGGAGCCCCGAAG
>JBOGEU010000639.1:0-1206 GCA_050741995.1 Acidimicrobiia bacterium
GGTGACGACCACGTCGACGGCCTGGCCTGCCAGCCATCGACCCACGTGATAGGGAAACGTGGCCAGGCTGATCCGACCACCCTGCCCAACTTTTCTGGTCACCCGACGAGACTCAGCCACCACTTCGACCTGGTCGAGAGCTGGAGGCTCGTCCTCTCCGGTGATCACCTCGAAGGGTTCTGGAGCGGCCAGTTCGAAGCGTCGGATCGGGGGCACACCACCGATCCCTTGATGAGGCCTTTCCGTGTTGTATTCGACCACCCAGCCATCGACCGCCATCTGAGCCTCCTCGAGTGACTCGAACGTCTTGCCGGCCAGGAAATCCTTCTTCAGGGTCTTGTGGAACCTCTCCACCTTCCCCGTCGTGGTCGGCGACCGAGGCGCCGTCAACAGATGCCTGATCCCGTTCTCACGACAGATCCGGTCAAACAACACCTCCCCTATGCCGGGGCCGAACCTGCCGGTGAACACCTTCCCGTTATCAGTCAGGATCTGATCCGGGATCCCATGACGGGCCATCGCCTCCGCCAGAGCATCACACACCGGACGAGCTGTCGCCCGCCTCACCACCATCGCCGAAACACAGAACCGGGAGTGGTCGTCGATGCCGGTGACCACCTTCAACTCGGAGCCGTCGACCAAGAACACCCCGCCGGTGACGTCCATCTGCCACAACTCCATCGACCGGGCCCGTTCCCACCGTTTGTAATCAGACCGGCGTCTCTTCCGCTGCTGCGGATCGATCAGCTGGTGACGGACCAGAGCTCGATACACCGCCGAACGAGACGGCAACGGCTCCACTCCCTCCCGCTCCAAGTGATAGACGATCGTCCGAGGACCCCAACCAGGATGAGCCCGCCGCATCTCCACGATCCGAGCCTCCACCACCGCCGGGGTCTGATGAGGACACGACACCGGCTTCGAGCTCCGATCCACCAGGCCAGCCAGACCCTGATCGGCGTGGCGACGTAGCCAACCATGCACCGTCTGCCGGGCCACCCCATAACGACGGGCCACATCGGTCACCGACGCCCCGCCCAGAACCTCCAACACAGCCTGATACCGTTGCTCCACAACACCCAACTCCACCAACAAGAGAAGACCTCCTCACAACAATCAGAGGAGGATGGAACCAAGAGGTGTCACCCACGTACCGAAGCCACTGTCGCCCACCTACCGGAGCCGCGTCCCGAAACTGTCAGGCAC
>JBOGEU010000640.1:0-12144 GCA_050741995.1 Acidimicrobiia bacterium
GACGAGAGCGATTCCCATATGCCATGCCTCGAAGCCACCGGCCTCATCCCATTTCACGGCGTCCCAGTTGAGGAAGACGAGCAGACCGTTGAGTGCCGCCCCCATGCCACCCATCAACCCGACGATGGCGAAGGCCTCGGGCGTCGGCTCACCGTCCACGCGGAACAGAGAAGTCGTCAGGAGGCCGATCACGACCAGGCCCACCATGACAAGCGGGACGAGGGCCAGCGGCATATGACCATCGGGTGCCCCGCTGCTCCCCCAATGACTCGCCACGGGGTCAGGGACATTGCCCCATCCAAAGCCGAGAGGGCTGAGCCCGACAACCAACATCGTCGCCGCCCATCCCAGCAACGGCCACCACCTTCTCAACCCCATAATTCCTCGATCAGCTTCTCGACTTCGCTCCGCGACATCCCCTGCCGCCTCGCCAATGTCACCAGCCGGCGGGCAACCTCCTTCGGGTGGATCTTCTCACTCACCACCACCCCGGCCCGCCCCCGTCTCATGTCCACCATGGCTCTCTCCCGGAGACGGGCGTAGGCCTTGAGCACGGTGTGCATGTTGACGCCGAGGGAGGCGGAAAGGGACCTCGCCGAGGGAAGACGGTGCCCCGGCTTCAAGGAGCCGTGACCGATCTGCTCACTGATCGCATCTGCGATCTGGACATAGATGGGGCGATCCGAAGCAGCGTCGATATGGATCGGCATCGCCGCCACTCTAGCTTTTGTTCTATAACTAACCCACGACCGTCACCTAGACGGCAGAAGACAGTTTGAATGGCGTGGTGAGCCCACTGATCGGCATCGACGAGTTGACCCGGCGTTTCGTGTCGGTCAAGGTGTTCGATCTGCGATGGTCGCTCACCGATCCCGGCCATGGCAGGGACGCCTACCAGCGTGGCCACATCCCGGGCGCGGTCTTCGTCGACCTCGATGTCGACCTGGCCGCGAGCGAAGGTGACGGGCGACATCCACTTCCTCCCATCTCCGACTTCGTTGCGACCCTGGGGCGACTGGGCATAGAGCGCCACGAAGAGATCGTGATCTACGACGACATGGCCGGCGCGGTCGCGGCCCGCATGTGGTGGATGCTGGAGTCGATCGGGCACGTGGGGGCTCGTGTGCTCGATGGTGGCCTCGTCGCCTGGGTCGACGAGGGCTACCCGCTGCAGACCGGGCAGGTGACGCCGACCGCCACCACGTACCCCGAGGTGCCCGGGTACACCGGTGTGGTGCGATATGACCAACTCGAGGGACGTGCCCTGGCCGACGTGCGAGCTACCGAGAGATATCAGGGTGAGTTCGAGCCAATCGATCCCAAGGCGGGCCACATCCCGGGCGCCTCGAGTTATCCCTTGGCACTGAATCTGTCCGGCAGCCGTTTCCTCGCCGCAACTGCCCTGGCCGACGTCTATCGCGACTTTCCCCAAGACGGGGTGGTGTCGTGTGGCAGCGGGGTGAACGCCTGTCATGCCGCTTTGGCGATGGTCATTGCCGGACGGCCCATGCCCGATGTCTACATCGGCTCGTTCTCCGACTGGTCCCGTCGTGACCTCCCGGTCCACACCGGTCCCGAGCCGTGATCGGCGCCCGTGCCACCGAGGCCATCGAGTCGTCCGATACCGACGAGTTGCTGCGTGTGATCGACGGGTACTGCGCTTCCCGGAGCTGGGGCGACCTCATCGAGCTCCGGGGCCGATGTGCGGAGGCCGTCGGACGGGGGAAGCAAGTCTGGGGCGTCGAGGAGCACATCCGGTACCGACTCGTCCTCGAAGCACCGGGCCGGATCGCCGGGCCGGTTGTCTCGGAAGGCCAGGCGCGCTTTGCCCTCGGCCCATTGCCGGAAGTGGCGGCCAGCACCAAGACCTGGGTCGAGATGGAGCCGCACATGGCTCCCGGGCCGGAGCGGGACACCGTGGCCGCCGAGAGGGTGGTCCGGGGCGAGAGGCTCGACATCGCCATCCCCGACCTTCCCTCTTCGCTCATGCCGTGGGAGCCTGCCTATTCGCTGGCTACCTACGAGAAAGACAAGGTGGACGCGCCGTCTCCTCCACTGCCGTCGACGCAGCCTGTCGATCTCCCCACTGATCCCTCCGAGATCGACGACCCCGATTCCAATGGCGCCTTGGGAGACCTCGTCGAGCCGTGGACCGACCAGTCCAACGGCCGGAGCCAGATCGTGGCAGTGGAGGGGGACCATCTCGGGGCGATAGCCGCCCTCGGGGTGCCCGAGGCCCGGGTCGCCGATCTCGATACCGGTCGAGCCCTCTCCAGGATGTGTTGGGCCGCCGCCTCCGGCGGGGCGCACGGCCGCAGAAGGGGAACCGCGGCGGGGCGGTCGCTGGCGTGGTGGGTCGTGGCGTCGCTGGCCGATCTCGAGTGGCCGGTAGACCCCGACGAATTGGGCCGGGCTCTCGAAGAGATGAGCTGGCACTGGTTCGACGACGGGAGCCCGGAAACGGGTTGGGTGCTACGCGTGGCGGTCGCCAACCCGAAGCTGGGCCTCGCCTGGGCGATATCGGCCACGGACCAGGTCTGATCCTCACCTCAACCAGGTGTTACCAACGTTCGTGTACGTCACAACACAACTAGGTGACGTCGACGTGGACCGTGTGCCAGCCGCTGGCCCCGTTGGGGGCGGGAGGGACGATCTCGTCGGTTTGGAGGTTGCCGTCGCCGTCCGTCGCTCTCACCCGAAGCTCGTGGGCACCGGCCGGTGCGTCCCACTCCACGGCCCATTGCAGCCAAGTGTTCTCCGAGAGGGGCTCGGAGAGCCGGGCCTCGACCCAATTGGCGCTGTCGCCGAGCTGCACCTCTACCTTCGAGATGCCACGGTTGGGGGCCCAGGCCACACCCGCCACCTGGCGGGGGCCGCCCTCGATCTCCTGGAACGACCGAGGGGTGTCGATGCGGCTCTGGGTCTTGATCGGCGCCTCTTTGGCCCACCCACGAGGCACCCAGTAGGCATCGAATGCGTCCCAGCCGGTCAGCTCGAGCGACGACAGCCATTTGGTGGCCGACACGTACCCGTAGAGGCCGGCTACCACCAGGCGGGCGGGGAAGCCGTGCTCCAGGGGCAGCGGCTCGCCGTTCATGCCGACCGCGACCAGCGCCTCCCGGCCGTCGTAGACCGCCTCCACCGGGAAACCGACCGTGAAATCGTCCACCGAGCGCCCGATCAGTTGCTCCGCCCTCGCCTGGACTCCGGCCCGGTCCAGGACGGCCTTCAGAGGCACCCCCAGCCACCTGGCGTTCCCGACCAGGTCGCCCCCCACCCGGTTCGAGACGCAGGAAAGAGTGACATCACGCTCGATCATCGGCATCTCCAGGAGGTCGACGTAGGAGATCATGTACGGCCGGTCGACCATCCCGTCGATGCTCAGCGTCCAGTCCTGGATGTCCACTCGGGGGACCGAGAACGCGGTGTCGATCCGGTAGAAGGCCTCATTGGGCGTTATCACCGGGCTGAGGCCGGGCAACCCGAGGTCGGCAGCCGGCGGGACCGCGGGCAGGGCTTCGGCTGGAGCCGGCAAGACGACATCGCCCCGGCCGGCCACGGTGCGCTTGACCCGATCGAGGAGACTCCTCCCGATGCCGGAGGAGACCGCCGCCAACCCCACCACCGCACCCAGCCCGAGAAGGACACTGCGACGCGACATGTCGGGCGCTTCGGATGCCCGGTCTCGGCCTTCCGCCACGGTGGCGGGTGTGAGGCCGTAGAGCCATTGCAGAGCGGCGAGGCCGGTGATCGCCGCCAGACCGGCAGGGATGATCGCGGTGCCCAATGAGACTTGTGGATCATGGGTGGCGGCCAGGGCGGCGGCGATGGCGAAGCCGACGAACGCGGCGATGGCGATCCCGAAACGTGGACGGGATAGATAGCCGACCAGCGCGCCGAACAGGATCGCGACCACCGTGATGCCGATGAGGAGGACCAACTTGTCGTTGGTTCCGAATGTCGCAATCGCCCATTCCTTGATCGGGGTGGGGACGGTGTCGATCACCCAGTTGCCGAGACCTTCGACGAGTGAAGGGAGACCGAGCAGGCCCGCGGCCAACTCTGATACGCCAAGGGCAAGGCCGGCAGCAGCCGCCCCCGAAAAGGCATCCCGGGCCGGTGTCGATGTCACGCTGGTCAAGGCTAGGGAAACTCACGCTAAACCGAGCTAAAACGCCAGATGACCGATAGCCTCGGGCGATGGAGTTGGTAGTCGGGGTTGACGGCGTCCCACGCTGCCGGTGGGCGGCAGAGCCAGAGATCAATCGCGCATATCACGACGAGGAATGGGCGCGGGCGGTGACCGACGACAGGCGTCTCTTCGAGAAGATCTGCCTCGAGGGATTCCAGGCCGGGCTCTCCTGGCTCACCATCCTCCGTAAGCGGGATAGCTTCCGTGACGGTTTCGCCGGCTTCGACCCCGCCGTTGTGGCCGGATTCGACGACGACGACGTGAGACGTCTCCTCACCGACCCGGGCATCGTGCGCCACGAGGGCAAGATCCGGTCCACCATCAACAACGCCGCCCGTGCCCTCGAGCTGATAGAGGAGAAAGGCTCACTCGGCGGTTACTTCTGGTCGTGGGCCCCGGAGGTCGACGGACCACCCGATGAGATCCCGGCCGTCACCGGGGTCTCCACCGCCCTCTCCAGGGACCTGAAGAAGCGGGGCTGGTCATTCGTCGGGCCGACCACGGCATATGCCTTCATGCAGGCGATGGGCCTGGTCAACGATCATCTCGAAGGCTGCCATGTCCGCGTGGAATGCGACCGGGAGCGACGGCACGCCCTCGGCCTCGATCTCTAGCGTTCTTCGGGTGATCGACCGTCCCGCATTCACTGTTGGTATCGAGGAGGAATACCTGGTCGTCGATCGACAAACCCGTGACCTGATCAAGGGCCCCCCAGAGGAGATGTGGGAGTCGCTGCGCGAGGTGCTCGGCCCCCAGGTGGCACCCGAGTTCCTCAAGGCCCAGATCGAGGTGGGCACCAAGGTGTGCGCCAAGCTCTCCGATGCCCGTGAGGACCTGGCCACCCTGCGTCGTGACCTGTCGACGGTCGTCAGCAGGTACGGGGCGGCCATCATCGCCTCCTCGACCCATCCCTTCGCCAACTGGATGGAACAGGAGACCACCGAGCAGCCTCGGTACCAGCGGATCGCGGCCGACTACCAGCAGGTGGCCCGGCAGATGGTTATCTGCGGGATGCATGTCCATGTCGGGATCGAGGACGAGCACCTCCGCATCGACCTGATGAACCAGATCCGCTACATGCTCCCCCACCTCCTGGCGCTGAGCACCTCGTCGCCGTTCTGGGCCGGGACCGAGACCGGGCTCCTCGCCTACCGCCCGATCATCTTCAAGAACATGCCCCGCACCGGCCTGCCCGAGGAGTTTCTCTCCTGGGGGGAGTATGAGCGGATGGTGGGGATCCTGGTCGAAGCCGGGATCATCGAGGACGCCACCAAGCTGTGGTGGGACATCCGGCCCTCCGCCCGATACCCCACCCTGGAGATGCGGGTCAGCGACGTGTGCACCCGTCTCGACGACGCCATGACCGTCGCCGCCTTCTATCTGTGCCTGCTCGGCTATCTGTTCCGCCTCCGGCGTCGGAACCAGCGATGGCGGGTCTACTCGCCGTTCCTCATCTCGGAGAACATGTGGAGGGCGCAACGCTATGGGGTCGAGGGAGCTCTCATCGACTTCGGACGTGGGGAGCTTGTCCCCTTCGCCGACCTCGTCGAGGAGGTCATCGAGATGCTGGCTCAGGATGCAGTCGAGTTCGACGTCGTCGATCAGCTACGACACATGCGGACCATCGCCCGAGGGGGGACCAGCGCCCATCGTCAACTCGCCACCTACCGGAGCGCCCTCGAAGACGGCGCCGACGACAGGGAGGCCCTGCGGGCGGTGGTCGACCACCTCATCGACGACACCATGCACGGGATCTGAGCGACGCAGTGGGATGGGCCGGTCGAAACCCGGGACGGGACATGGATCACCGGTCATAGCAAACTGCGAAGGGCGGGCACCAGGTCACCCTTACTGCCCACCACGATGTCACCCAAACCGAGCCATGAGGCCATCTCCTGCAATTCGATGGCCAGCTCCCGAGCCACATAGCTCGGGTCGACGCCGTCCTCCAGATAAGCCCCGTTGACCCATAGCTCTCCTGCCTTTCGGTCCGCCTTCAAATCGACCCGGGCCACCAGGTCCTCACCGACGAGGAAAGGGAACACGTAGTAGCCGTGAACCCGCTTCGGCTTTGGGACATAGATCTCGATGCGGTAGAGGAAGTCGTGGAGTCGTTCGACCCGGTCCCGGTTGAACATGTAGGTGTCGAATGGGTTGACGAGCGCCCGGGCCCGGAGCTCCCGGGGCACGGTCGAATGGCGGTGGAGATACGCAGGCTGGCTCCAACCCTCCACTTCCACCTCCACCAGGGTGCCCTCGGCCACGAGACTCTTCAACACCGGCCTCGACTCGGTCACACCCATCCAGTGGTATTCGAACAGATCACGTGCGGTCCCAACCCCGATGGCATGCGCCGCATTCACGATGAGATGCCGGAGGGCATCGGGGATCTCCGGCTCGGGCTGGTTCAGATACCGGGCAGGGATCACCCGCTCCACGATGTCGTAGTAACGGGTGAAGTTACGTCGGAAGGCGACAGAGACCCGCCCGGCGGCGAACAAGTACTCGAGGGCGATCTTGCCGTCGGCCCATCCCCACCAGGGTCCCTTCTTCTCTCCCGGCTCCTCCAGGTCGGCGGCCGTCAACGGGCCGCGCTCGAACACCTGGCGGTAGACCGACTCGGCGAATCCCGGAGCCCTCTCGTCCAGCTCCCTGAACCATTGGCCCTCCCCCCTGGCCCTCCGCTCCATGCGGTATCGGTAGAGCGGAAAGTCCTCGATCGGGGCGAACGAGGCCATCCTCGCCCAGTACTCGAAGACCCTCCGCTCCGCGACGGCCCTCTGCAGCAAGCCGATGTCGTATGGCCCGAGCCGTGAGAACAGGGTCAGATTATGAGCCCGCTCCACGACGTTCACCGAGTCGATCTGGAGGACGTGCAGCGAGCGGAGTGCCCGGGTCAAGTGACCAAGGTTGGGTCTGGCCGGCCTGGGCGAGGCAAGGCCCTGAGCGGTGATGGCGATTCGGCGCGCCTGGGAACGGGTGAGACGTCTCATGGTCTGGCAGGGAAGATTGAAGCCGGGGAACCTTAGAGTCCTCGGAGATCACAGCCAATGGAGGCGCACTTGACCAGACCGGTTCGCATCGCGGTCCAGCTTCAACCCCAACATGGCGACTACGCGCAGATCAGGGCTGCCGCCGTCAACGCCGAGGAGATGGGTGTCGACATCGTGTTCAACTGGGATCACTTCTTCCCGCTGAGCGGAGACCCTGACGGAAAGCACTTCGAGTGCTGGACCATGCTCGCCTCGTTCGCCGAGGTGACGGAGCGGGTCGAGATCGGGGCCCTGGTCACGGCCAACAGCTATCGCAACCCGGATCTGGTCGCCGATATGGCCCGCACTGTGGACCACATGTCCAACGGCCGGCTCATCCTCGGGATCGGGGCAGGGTGGTTCGAGAGGGACTATGACGAATACGGCTACGAGTTCGGCACTCCCGGGTCACGTCTCAGCGCACTACGCGAATCCCTGCCGAGGATCGAGAATCGCTGGAAGCTGCTCAACCCCCCGCCGACCCGGGAGATCCCGATCCTCATCGGCGGTGGTGGTGAGCGGCGGACCCTGCGCTATGCCGCCCGGCATGCAGACATCTGGCATGGGTTCGGGCAACCCGACGTGATCCGCCGCAAGAACCAGGTGCTCGACCAATGGTGTGCCCGGGAGGGACGGGATCCCTCGGAGATCGAGCGCTCATGTGGCGCCAATCCCCTCAAACCGGAGACCGGAGACGGCTACGTCGAAGCCGGTGCCGGTCTGATCACGCTCTCCTTCGACGGGCGCACCGCCTACGACCTGGGTCCGCTCGAGGATTGGGTCGCCTGGCGGGACCAGCGAAACGGCGCGGCCTAGTCGTCCACTAGTCGGAGTCCTCGGCGAGGTTTGCCGACACCAGTCGTCGATCGGCCTCGGGGGTCACCACCGGCTGGTTCTTGCCCAGCCACCAGAGGATGATCAGCCCGGCGACCCCGGCCACGAAGCCGCTCAGCTGATTCCATGTGATGGCGCCGATGGTGGCGTCCCCGCTTCCGTACCTGAGAGAGTCGAGCAGGAAGCGCTGTATGCCGTACCAGGTCATCCAGGCAAAGAAGAGTTGCCCGTAGCGCAGTTCGACACGGCGATAGAGCATGTACAGGAGCCAGAGCAAGACCGCCGCCCCCACCATGTCGTAGGCGGCGACATGGTGATAGATGCCGCAGAAGCCATCCGGCCCCGCCTGAGCCTCGACGCACTCCAGGGCATCGTGCAGTGGGGCGACGTCGTAGCCGGGCCTGATCCCATAGCCCCAGGCCGCGCTGGTCGCCCGCCCCAGGTGCTCGACAATCGCCAGATCGCCGACCCGCCCCACCACAGTGCCCAGGGCCAGCCCGAAGGCCGACATGTCCAACGTCGGCAGGATCGGTAGGCCCACCTTTCGCATCTTCCAGCCACCGGCGAGGATGCCTCCGGCAAACCCGCCCATGATGGAGAAGTTGCCCCGGATCGGGTTGAGGGCATCGAGCAAAGGGGCCCCGGCGAGGAGTTGGGCCGGCGCCGTGAAGTATCGGGCCCCGATCAGGGCCCCGATCAGACCCCAGGTGAGGACCGATTGGTACTTGACGGTATCGAAGTCTCGCTTCCTGATCTCCCTGGTGGCCAGCCATGCACCGGCGACGAACCCCAACGCGGCGAAGACCCCGTGTAATGAGAACCGCAACGGCCCCAGGTCCCAAATCGGGATCGGTGGATAGCTGATCACGGCGAGCATCGGATTGAGGGTAACCGTTGTCCGGGAGACCGGTTGTCTCCCCTTTTTCAAAGGGGGGACCGACCGAGTGCAGCGAGGCAGCAACCCTCGCCCGACCCGAGGTCGGGCGGTCCCCCCGCTCCGCAGGGGGACATCCGGCCGAGACGGGGCAGGCGCCACCCATCGCTAAAGTCACGCCGGTGAGTGACCTGTTGACCGCAGCCGCCACGGCGCTGAACGTGCCCGAGCCCCTGGTCGAGCGTTCCGCGGCCGCCCGCGCCACCGCCAACGGCTCCACCGTCGACGATGTCCTGACTGCATGGGCAGGCGGGGCCCCGGTGGCGACGTCGACACCGGCTTCGGCACCTGCCGAGGCTGCGCAGGAGGAGGCGGCGGTCGCTGCTCAGCCGGCCGAGGCCGCACCCGAGCCGGCGGCCGCAGCCGTGCCGGTGGCCGAGCCGGAGATGGCGGTCCCCATGGCAACCACTCTGGTCATGGAAGAGCCCGAGCCCGAGAAGAAGTTGGAGCCGATACCAATCGGGCGAAGAGTTCGGACCGCGGTTCGGGTCGGCGCCTGGACCGGCGCCGGTCTCGGATTGATCGGCTTCGTCGCGGCGACGGCGGGATGGGCAGGCTCGGCCACGGTCAGCGGCGAAGGCCCGTCGTTCACCCCGGTGATACAGGTCGCCTCCAGCGGGGTCATCATCGGCGCCGCCCTGGTCAGCGTGATATTCGGCGCAGTCGCTGCATCCCTCTCCCGGTCGGCGGCGGCATGGGCGAACCCGGGCATGCAGCTCAGCAGCTCGCCCACGGCCACGGCATGGTTCGGCGCCTTGATCGGGCTCCTGCTCGGTGTGCTGGCCGGGGCCGCCCTCACCAGCGGGTTCGGCCTCCCGGTCGAAGGCTCGGAGGGGATGATCCAGATGCCGGTGCTCCCCACCCTGGCCGTCATGTTGATCGGCGGTGCCGTGCTCGGCGGCCTCACCGCGGCGGTGACCCAGGCGCTGGGCGTCCCGGTGTCGGTTCCCGACGAAGACGACGAAGAGGTCGAGATGGTGCGACGCCGGCTGGGCAACGCCATCGGCATCCCGCTCACCGGCTTGATCCTCCTGGCGCTGCTGGTACTGCCCTTCGCCTGGACGCTCATCCGGTCGAATCATCTGACTTCCGGGGGGGCGGCCATCGTCGGCATCCTCACCGCCACCGGCATCCTGGTGTTCGCCACCCTCGGTGGCAGGCCAAATGTCAAGCTCTCATTCGGTGAGGTGATGGTGGCCCTGGCCGGGATTGCCACGGTCCTGGTCATCATCCTGGCCGTGTTCTTCGCCATGAGCCCGGATGAGGGGAACGAACAGCCGGCAGCCCAATCCGAGGCCGCCGTGGTGCTCTTCTACAGCTAGCCAGAGCACTAGCTCAGCTCAGGCCGGCGGCCCGGGCGATCTCGGCGGAATTGACCGCCGCCGACATGTCTCCGTGGGCAAGGGCCTCCCGGAGGCCGGCCGCCACCTCCAGAGCCACCTGGACCTGTGCTTCCGAGGTGGAGGCGCCGAGGTGGGGGGTGAGCACGACATTCGGTGCCGCCAGCAGGGGACTGTCCCCCGGCAAGGGCTCATTCTCATATACGTCGAGTGCCGCCCCGGCGATCCTCCCCTCCCTCAGAGCCGTGGCCAGGGCGCTCTCATCGACGACGCCTCCCCGTGAGACATTGACCAGGAACGCTCCCGGTTTCATCTTCTCGAAGGCGGAGTCATCGATCATGCCCTTGGTCTCGTCGGTCAGGGGGACATGCAGGGTCAGCACGTCCGAGGCTCGGAGCAGGTCCTCCAATTGTCCCACGGGGACCCCGAGATCGGCCAGCCGGTCCGCGGCCAGATACGGGTCATATGCGATGATCTTCATTCCGAAGGCCCTGCATCTCTCGGCGACAGCCGCCCCGATTCGCCCGGCGCCAATCACACCGAGCGTCCTTCCCCGTAGCTCTACGCCCTGGAAGCGAGATCGCTCCCACTTGCCGGCCCGAATAGAACGATCCGCTTCGGCAACACGGCGCACCACAGAGAGGATGAGCGTTATGGTCAGCTCGGCAGCCGCAATCGTGTTCCCGGCCGGTGCGTTGAGCACGGCGATCCCTCTCGCCGATGCCGCTTCGACATCGATGTTGTCCACCCCGACCCCGGCCCTGCCCACCGCCTTGAGCTCCCGGGCCCTCTCCAGCATCGCCTCATCGACCTTGGTCGCACTGCGCACGATCAGGCCCGATGCGGTTGCCAACTCGGCTTCGAATCTCGGATCCGACGAATCCTCTATCTCCACCACGGCGAAGCGCCCATCGTCGCGAAGCGGGGCCAGACCCTGGGTGGAGACCCGGTCGGTGGCGACAACCCGGAACATCGCGCTCATCGCAGGACTTGACCGAGGTCTTCGAGGAGGGCGGTCACCTCTTCGACGGTGCGGTCTCCCATGTGCCCGATGCGGACGGTCGACTCCTTGAGACGTGCGTACCCACCGCCTATCACCCAACCACGCTCCCGCATGGCGACGACCACTTCGGGACCTGTCGTGCCCTCGGGAAGGGTGAGACAGGTGATGGTGGGCGAACGTTGCCCGGCCGGGGAGAACAACCCCACGTCGACACCTGCCGCCCGCATGGTGTCCACCCATTCGACAGTGGCGGCCTGCATCGCCGTGTGCCGGGCCCAGCGAGCCTCGATTCCCTCGGCTCTGATCCGCTCCAGTTGGGCCTCGAGCGCGTAGAGGAGGGAGATGGCCGGCGTCGATGGGGTTTGGAAACCCTCGAGAGACTTCATGAGTGGAATCAGATCGAAGTAGTAGCCCTTGTTCGTGGCCACCGCCGACCGGTCCATCATCGCCGATGAGGCCACGGCGAACGAGAGGCCGGGGGGGAGCGCCAGCGCCTTCTGCGAGCCGGTCAGCACGAAGTCGAGACCCCACTGGTCGGTCCGCACCTCGG
Organism: Acidimicrobiia bacterium; assembly: GCA_050741995.1. GTDB lineage: Bacteria > Actinomycetota > Acidimicrobiia > Spongiisociales > ZC4RG35 > JARDZU01. The sequence goes on from JBOGEU010000640.1 coordinate 11,886, forward strand.
TTCCCGCCACCCCGGTCACCGAATCGACGAGGAACATCACCCCTTCATGGCGGGCCACCACCCCTGCCATCGCCTCCAGGTCCTGGAGGGCGCCGGTCGAGGTCTCGGAATGGGTCATCGTGACTGCGTCATAACCGCCCCTCGACAACCTCGCATCGAGCTCGGCCGGGTCGTGTACCTGACCCCAATCGACGGCCCAGAGCTCGGTCTCGTGACCGCAGGCCATCGCGATGTCGCCGAATCTCGCTGAGAACGCGCC